>JAYWHL010000048.1:0-14127 GCA_043777715.1 Cytophagaceae bacterium
AAAGAAGTATTGAACAACGTTTTTTTTACGTCTGGTAAATACGATTTAGAACCTTCATCAAATATAGTTTTAGAAAAATTACTGAAAATTCTAAATGAAAACCCAAGCGTATCCATCGAAATTTCTGGCCATACCGACGACCAAGGAAAAGACGAAATAAACCAAAAATTATCACTGATGAGGGCAAAGTCGGTTGCACAATTTTTGGTAAAAAGTGGTATATCGGCACAAAGAATTAAAACAGAAGGTCATGGAAAAATGAAGCCAATGGTAGCGAACGATACAGAAGAAAACAGGAAATTGAACAGGCGAATTGAGATTAAGATTCTTTAAAATCAAGCATGACAAATCTTGCCTACTCGTCAAAAATGGCACAAAGCCTATCAAAATCTTGGTTTTACACAATAAAATTGACTAAAAACGGTTAAAAACATACACAAACCCAAAATAAAATGAGTATAAACGGACTCTCTACATTTGCTATTTTACTACCGCCCCTAGCATTTTTTACGATAAGTGATGATTCCCCAAAGGAAAGACAGCCCTTAGTTCAACAAAATCCTGTATCTGCCGACGACCCTATGCTATTAAAAGTTGGCAATAAGATAATTTCGAGCCAAGAGTTTTTACAGATTTACAAAAAGAATTTGATGGCAGGCGATACTTCAAGTGCCGAACGTAATATCAAAGATTATTTAAACCTGTTTGTAAATTTTAAGCTAAAAGTTTTGGCCGCCGAAAAACTAGGTTTAGATACCACAACGGCTTTTAGAGAAGAATTACAAACTTATCGTAAACAATTGTCCCAGAGTTATTTAACAGAAAAAAATGTTAGTGATAATTTGGTAAAAGAGGCTTATGAAAGACTAAAAGAAGAGATTTCGGCATCGAATATTGTACTGAAATGCTTGCCAGATGCACCTCCACAAGATACCTTACGAGTTTATGAAGAGGCCATGAAATTGAGGGAACGCATTTTGGGAGGCGAAGATTTTGGGAAATTGGCAAAAATGTATTCTTCCGACCCGTCGGCTAGTACAAACGAAGGAAACCTAGACTATTTTTCGGCATTGCAGATGGTATATCCCTTTGAAACCATGGCCTACCAAACCCCAAAAGGTAAAGTTTCAATGCCCTTTAGATCAAAATTCGGTTTTCATATCCTGAAAGTAAACGACCGAAGAGACTCAAAAGGCAAAGTGAAAGTGGCTCACATTATGGTTACCATTGCCCAAGACGCCAACGAAAAAGCTAAAAATGATGCCAAATTAAAAATTGATGAGCTATTTAAAAAACTACAAAACGGAGAAAAATTTGAGCAAGTATGTAAGTTGTTTTCAGAAGACGAAACGACCAAAAATTCTAATGGTATTTTAGAGGTTTTTGGGGCTGGAGTTATGCTCAAAGAATTTGAAGAAGCCGCCTTTGGCCTTAAAGAAATCGGAGAAATTTCGCTTCCAGTGCGTACAAAGTTTGGTTGGCACATTATAAAATTACTAGAAAAAAAGGCATTAGAGCAATTTAGTGATATGCAAGGAATTTTAAAGCAAAAAATTCAAGCAGATTCTCGTTCAAATTTGGGTAGAGTGGCTTTGATAAAAAGACTAAAAAAAGACAATAAATTTTCGGTAAACGAAGAGATAGTTCGCCAAGCAATCAGTGCCATTGATACCCGTGTTTTGAAACATAATTGGGATTTTGACGAAAAAAGTCTTTTGCTCAATAAAACCATTTTTGTTCAGGGTGCGGAAATGAAGTCCTATACGGTAAAAGACTATTGGGAATATGTAAAAAAACGCCAAAAGAATGTAGAAGGCACAAACCTCACTATTTTTCTACAAAAATGGTTTGATGAATTTTGCGATCAAGAAATCATAAAGTTTGAAGATGAAGCCCTAGAGAATCACTACCCAGATTTTAGATATTTGATGCAGGAATATCGAGACGGAATCTTGTCGTTTGAGATGATGAACAACTACGTTTGGCAACGTGCCGTAAGCGATACGATGGGCCTAAAATCGTATTTTATGACCAATAAAGGCAAATATCAAATGCCAGAACGTGCCAATGCCCAAATTATAATGGCAGATAGCCCTATAAAATTAGAAGAAGTAAAGAAGATTTTAGGACAAAATCCCTACCCAATGGGCAGAAAACTAAACGACTTGCTTTATGACAAAAATCAATATGAATTAACCGAAGAATTAAAAACAAGAATGTTTGATGCCTTGGTGGTTTTGAAACGAAACCCCGACTATCAGATTACAATTATGGGCAATATCGACCCAACAGAAGCAGATTCGGTTTCGGGATTGAGAATAAAAAGTGTGGTAAAGTATCTTGAAAATAATGCAGTAAAATTAAATCGAATTATAGAAAAGGATAACGGAAAGTTTGAACCCGTATCAAGAACAGACCGAAAACTAAATCAAAGAATCGCTTTTAACTTTACGAGTAATTTGATTAAAGACGTAGAAAAAAAATTTAATGCCGAAAAACCCGAAAGCGTGAGTATCCAAGAAGGATTTTTTAAGAAGGGCGATTCTAAAATTTTAGATGGCGTAAAATGGCAACCTGGTGCAAGTGGGTTTGACAAGGCTGGGAAGTTTTATCAAGTAAAAATTAATAGAATTGAGCCTCCAAGGGGTAAATCGTTTTTTGAAGCCCGTGGGTCGGTAATTAATGATTTTCAGAATTTTTTAGAAAACCAATGGATTAATAAACTCAAAAACGAATACAAAATAGAAATCAACGAAGAAGAACTAAATAAACTTAGCAAATAAAGGGGCATAGTTTTACCTTTGTGAAAATAATACATTATGAAAAAAATAACTTTAATGCTGTGTTTGGTAATTTTAACCAACACACTTTTTGCACAACAAAGAAAAGCCCTAGATAAAATCATCGGTAAGGTTGATAATTATTATATCCTACGGTCGGACCTCGAAGCCACCCTAGCACAATACGCAGACCAACCTCAAAAACCGTCTAATTGTCAAATATTAGAGCAATTATTTATTGGAAAACTACTGTTGGCCAAATCAGAAATAGATTCAGTTACGGTGGAAGATAAGGCCGTTGATAACGAACTCACTGGCCGAATGGAACAAATGATTCAACGATTTGGTAACGAAAAAAACATCGTTGAGGCTTATGGTAGAAGTTTGGAATCATTGAAATCAGAAATGAGAGGACAGGTAAAAGACCAACTCATTAACAGAAAAATGCAACAAACGCTTCAATCCAAAACCACGATTACTCCCAACGAGGTCAAGGCATTTTTTAATGCGATTCCAAAAGATAGTATTCCCGTTATTCCTACGCAGGTAGAGGTTGGTCAAATTGTGAGACTTGCCAAGGCATCGAAAGAAGATAGTAAAACGCTGAAAAACAGACTGATAGACCTAAAAGGACGAATAGAAAAAGGAGAGGAGTTTTCTAAATTGGCACAAGAATTTTCAGAAGATTTGGGGTCGGGCAAGCAGGGCGGAGATTTGGGTTGGGCAAAAAGAGGAATGATGGTGCCGGTTTTTGAAGCAACTGCCATGCAACTAAAACCAAACGAAATGTCGGGAGTTGTTGAATCCGAATTTGGATATCACCTTATTCAGTTAATAGAACGCCGTGGACAGGAATACCACGCTAGGCATATTTTATTAAGACCAGACTATAACCGCCTTGACATGACCGAACCCACTCGATTTTTGGATAGCCTTAGGCACAAAATAATGGCAGATAGCCTTAAATTTGACAAAGCAGCTAAAGAATTTTCGGAAGATAAAGTTTCAAACGATTATGGCGGAATGATTAGAGATACCCAAGGCGGGGGCGTAAAAATCCCTTTTGATGAAACCATGGAAACGTATTTGTTTATGACCCTCGACTCTATGAAAGTGGGGACATTCTCAAAACCTGCCCCCTACCGAACAGAAGATGGCAAAACTGGCGTAAGGGTTTTATACTACAAAACAAAACACGCCCCACACCCAGCCAATTTGAAAGACGATTACGTTAAAATTGCCGAAATTGCCCTAAGTAAAAAGAAAAACAACGCCATCGCCCAATGGTTTAAAAAAGCCAAAGACGACGTTTTTATTTATGTTGATGAAGAGTTTAAAGACTGCAAGGTATTGGAAGGAGAATATTAATGATTGTGATATTTGATTTACAATCCTAAGTTTGAATTGACCGAATTAAAAAATATTTGGCAAGGAATTTGAGAAACTAAAAATATAATTACACAAAATGAGGTCTGTGAGTTTCGCAGACCTTATTTTTGCAAAAAACAATAAATTATGACAAAATATACCTCCGACGTTGCCGCTGCCGAAGCACTCAAAAATGCTTACACGACCCTTCACAAAGAAATTTCTAAAGTAGTAATTGGCCAAGACGAAGTTGTAAAACTATTACTCACGGCTATTTTTTGCCAAGGCCATTGCCTGTTGGTAGGTGTACCAGGTTTAGCCAAAACACTTTTGATTCAAACCATCTCTGGGGCATTAGATTTGAGTTTTAACAGGATTCAATTCACGCCCGACTTAATGCCCTCTGATATTCTTGGTTCTGAAACCTTAGACCAAAACCGTAATTTTAAGTTTATCAAAGGCCCAGTATTTGCAAATATTATCTTGGCCGATGAAATAAACCGTACACCTCCAAAAACACAATCGGCTTTGTTAGAGGCCATGCAGGAGTATGCGGTTACGGTTGGCGGACAAAAATACGCTTTGGACAAACCATTTTTTGTATTAGCAACTCAAAATCCAATTGAGCAAGAAGGTACTTACCCCCTACCCGAAGCCCAATTAGACCGTTTTATGTTTATGGTCAATTTGGATTATCCGTCTTTTGAATCTGAATTAGCTATTGTAAAAAGCACCACTTCTGATTTTAAAGCCCAAGTAGAGAAAGTAGTAAGCGGAGAAGAAATACTGTTTTTTCAGCAATTGGTCAGAAAAGTACCTGTTGCAGACAACGTAGTTGAGTATGCCGTTAAATTGGTACATAAAACTCGTCCAAATACTGAACTTTCCACCAAAGAAACCGATAGCTATTTGGAATGGGGAGCTGGGCCAAGAGCCTCTCAAAACTTGATTTTGGCGGCAAAATGTAATGCCCTTTTTAACGGTAAATTTTCGCCCGATATTGAAGATGTAAAAGAAGTTGCTTTACCAATTCTCAGACACCGAATTGTTAGAAATTTCAAAGCCGAAGCCGATGGTATCAGTATTGAGAAGTTAGTTAAGAATTTGTTGTAAATACATAAATTAAAAGACCTTAATTCTTACGAGTTAAGGTCTTTTAATTTATGCCAATACCTCTTTTCCGTGGTTGGTGGCTCACCAACCACCTTTGCGAAAGCAATATTGTTAGACAAACCTCTGTGTAATGCTATATTTTGTAAAATTGACCAGCACTCAGGCTTAGAGCAACTTATGCCAATACCTCTTTAATTACCTTCCCTGCCACATCAGTTAGCCTAAACGGTCGGCCTTGAAACTGATATGTAAATTGTTCGTGGTCAAAACCCAAACAATGTAAAATAGTAGCTTGCAAATCGTGAACGTGTGTTTGCCCAGCAATTCCAGTATAGCCCACAGGGTCGGTTTGGCCGTGGGTATGTCCTTTTTTGATGCCCCCACCTGCCAACCATACCGTAAATGCGTCCGTATGATGGTCTCGGCCTGGGGCTGGCATGGTTTTTCCTTCTCGGTTTTCTTGCATGGGTGTTCGGCCAAACTCGCCGCCCCAAACCACCAAAACATCATCTAAAAGTCCCCGTTGTTTTAGGTCTTTGAGCAAAGCCGCCATGGGTTTGTCCATCGTATTACACTTGTTTCTTAGTCCAATATCCACGCCGTCGCTAGGCCCTGTTCCGTGGCTATCCCAGCCCCAATCGAATAACTGCACGAATCTTACGCCTTTTTCTACCAAACGTCTTGCCAACAAAATATTATTTGCAAACGATGATTTCCCAATTTCTGTACCATACATTTCGTGGATATAGGCAGGTTCTTGTTTTATATCCATGATTTCGGGAACCGACATTTGCATTTTGAAAGCCATTTCGTATTGAGCAATCCTAGCCACAGTTTCGGGGTCATGAAATTCCTCAAACTGTTTTTGGTTAATTTGATTGATGGCCTCTATCGTATTTTTTCTTATATCTCTGCTCATACCCTCGGGATTGGACAAATACAAAACAGGGTCGCCTTCACTCCTACACTGAACGCCCTGATAAACCGAAGGCAAAAAACCACTTCCCCAAACAGATTTTCCAGCATCGGGAGCTTTACCACCCGAAGCCAGCACCACAAATCCTGGCAAATTTTGATTTTCGGACCCAAGTCCATACGTTACCCACGACCCCATGCTTGGGCGACCCAGCCTAGCACTGCCTGTGTGCATAAACAACTGAGCAGGGGCGTGGTTAAATTGGTCGGTGTGCATGGCTTTCAGAAAAGAGACGTCATCGACAACCTCTTGAAAATGAGGCAAAAAGTTAGAAACCCAAGCCCCAGATTTGCCATATTGCTTAAATTCGCTTTGAGGACCAAGCATTTTGGGAACTCCTCTGATAAACGCAAATTTTTTGCCTTCCAAAAACGATGCTGGACAATCTTGCCCATGCAACTTAGCGAGTTCGGGTTTATAATCAAACAATTCTAACTGGCTTGGCGAACCTGCACAATGAATATAAATCACGGCCTTGGCCTTGCCTTTTTGGGGCGATAATTTAGCCAACATCGGATTATGTTGTAAGTTTTCTTGGCCAATATTCCCACAACCCGACATTAAACCACCCAATGCAAATGCCCCAATTCCTGTACTGCATTGTTTTAGGAAATGCCTACGGGTATCAAGTTGCAAGGATTGATTTTGTAATTCTTGAAATAGCTTCATTTTTTGAATTTTAAAAATCTAAATTATTGTTTGGTAATAAATTCGTCTAAGTTCAAAAGCGTATTCGCTACCGTAATCATGGCAGCTTGTTGATTGGTATTTTTGTCTTTTTTTCCAACCAATTCTTGAGCATTTTGGGGCATTTTTTGATAATCTTTTAAGGATTTTTCGTAGAGATTTTTTAGAATTTCTAGTTTTTGATTATCAATTTTTTGTGAAAATAGCAACGAATATCCCTTTCCAATTTGAGAATCAAGGCTTGGCTGAAGTATCATTTTTTCGGCCAATTTCTTTGAACATTCTATAAAAACAGGGTCGTTTAAGGTTACTAAGGCTTGCAGCGGGGTGTTGGTTCTGATTCGCCTAGCCATACAAATTTCTCTACTCCCCCCATCAAAAGCCATCATTGAGGGATAGGCACTCGTTCGGCGATGATAAGTATATACCGCCCTTCTGTACTGGTCGTCTCCTTCCGATTTTTTCCAAACATCACCACTATATGGCGACTGCCAAACGCCTTCGGGTTGGTAGGGCATCACCCCAGGGCCATACATTTTTGTACTCAAAAGGCCACTCGCTGCCAATGCTTGGTCTCTGACGGCCTCTGCCGAAAGCCTAATTCGTGGCCCACGAGCCAAAAATCGATTGTAAGGGTCTTTTTCTAGTAAATCATCATTAACTTCCGAACTTTGTTGGTAGGTAGCCGAAAGCACGATTTCTTTTAGTAGTTTTTTCGTACTCCACTTATACTCGTTGCTAAATTTCATCGCCAAAAAGTCCAATAAATCAGGATTTGAGGGTGCAAAACCTTGCGTACCAAAATCTTCGAGGGTTTCAACCAAACCAATCCCAAACAATTGTTCCCAAAAACGATTCACGGCCGTTCTTGAGGTTAAAGGATGGCTTGGACTGGTCATCCACTTTGCTAAGCCTAATCTGTTTTTGGGTAAATTTTCAGGCATTTTTCCTAACGATGACGGTACATCGGGCTGTACTTCTTGGCCTAAAACCAAGCGATTTCCTCTTTCAAAAACATTCGTTTTTCTCTGCATATCTGCTTTATTTTCTAGCATAATGGGCGTTTGCTGGGTGTTGGCATTCAATAAATTCCAAAATTGTTTTTGGGCGATTTCAGCACCTTTTTTGTCGTTTGCAGGAAATTCTTCCACAAAAGTTAGCCAATCCCAAGCTATGATGTTAGCATTTAGGTTTTGATTCAACCTAGGATTTTCTACCAAAAAATAAACATCATGCACACCAGTAACTGTTTTTTGCAGAGAATATGCCCTATTTACCCACTTCCAAGAACCTGTTTTTGAGGTATCTAATTTAAACTTTCCGATAACTTCTCCATCAGGTTTGTCGATTCTTAATTCCCAAGTACTGTTATTTTCGGCAATCCAATGTTTGGTAATAATCATTTTTTTATTGCTCAAATCCACATTTTTTAACCTAGCTCGCCCATGGTTTCTAAGGCCAAGCCATTTATTATCCAACAAATCTCCTTGCTGGTGTTGGTCGGTTACCAATCCGTTATAATGCGGCTCTAGGGTTTTCAGAAAATGAACGATTTCATTACTTTTGACAACGTTAGCATTTTGAGCAATCCATTTTTGAAGCGAGTCCAATTTTGATAAATCTGCTTTCTCAAAATGCCTCAATTGAGGATAATCGCCAAAAGTATCTTCGTCTCTTGAATTATTAAAAAACGCCATAAATTTATAATAGTCTTCATGCCTAAAAGGGTCGTAGGGGTGCGTATGGCATTGCACACAGGCAAAAGTGGTAGAATTTAGTACCTCAAACGTAGTATTTACCCTATCCAAAACGGCTGCGGTTCTAAACTCTTCGTTGTCGGTTCCGCCTTCGTCGTTGGTCATGGTATTTCGATGAAAAGCCGTGGCTATCAACTGTTTATCGCTTGGGTTGGGAAGTAAATCGCCAGCCAATTGCTCTACCAAAAATTGATTATAGGGCATATCATTATTAAAAGCCTCAATCAACCAATCTCTGTACCGCCAAATCGTCCTTACATCATCTCTTTCATACCCTTTGGTATCGGAATATCTTGCCAAATCGAGCCACATACTAGCCCATTTTTCTCCAAACCTAGGCGAAGCCATCAGTTCATCTACGATTTTTTCATAGTTTTTGGAAGAATCATCTTCCAAAAAAGACTTTAACTGGGCTTCGGTTGGAGGCAAGCCTATCAAATCTAAACAGAGTCTTCTTAACAAAATTTCCTTATCGGCTTTTTTACTATGGCTTAGGTTTTCTTTTTTCAAATTCTCTGATACAAAATAGTCAATATCATTTTGCTCCCAATTAAAAGAAAACCAACTACTAAAACTTGCCAAAAATCCTTTGTTGGGAACGTCCTTTTGTTGGGGCGGCACATAAGCCCAATGCTTGCCCCAATTTGCCCCTTGGTCTATCCATTTGGTTAATAATTCAATCTCGTTGGCACTTAATGGCTGGCCTTGTTTTGGCATTTTCTCGTCAGCATCAGTCGAGTTTATTCTTCTAATTACCTCACTTTCAGAGGCTTTGAAGGGAATAATCCCACGCTTGCCTGATTTTCCTTTGCCCAGTGCTTCCTCACTAAAAAGCAAAGAATAGCCCCCCGCTTGTTTTACACCACCATGGCAAGCAATACAGTGTTGGTTGATAATGGGCTTTATTTGGGTATTAAAATCAATTTTTTGGGGACTAAACCACACAAAAGCCCCGTAGCCGATAATTGCTACTGGAATGATTTTTAAGAGGGAATTTAGATTTAAACTCATAATTTAGGATTGTCAAGAGACCGACATTTATCCAAATTTATCGAAAAATAATTAAATAGTGCTTCTAAAGTTCGCCAATATTTTTTGAGACTTTTTAGCGTTATTTGTAGGTACAAACAAAAAACAGAAGATGCGAAACAAAATCATTTTTTTGGGTCTATTATTGGTGGTTATCATTATAGCTTATGTGAGTTTACAGACCGAAAATTCAACAAAAGAAAGCATAAAAGAAGTGCCTGTTAATTATTTTGCGGCATTGGCTCAGTACCGTAGTCAAAAAGATAGTTTTTTAAGAAAAGATAAACAATCGCCCATTTATGAAGAAGACAGGCTGAATTTTAAGGGTTTACGATATTTTGAACCCGACACAACTTTCATCGTAAAAGCAAGAATTTCAAAATTTGAAACAAGTTTGGGTATTCCAATTAGCATGACCCACGGCAAACCCGAATTTTATAAACCGTATGGAAACGCCCTTTTTGAATTAAAAGGCCAAGAATACAAACTTATGCTGTTTAGGTCGGAGGCTGACACGCAATTGTTTGTTGCCTTTAAAGATTTAACCAGTAATAAAGAAAGTTATGGCGGTGGGAGATACATAGAAATTCCGATTAAAAACATCAAAGACAATACCCTCGTGATAGATTTTAACTATGCTTTCAACCCGTTCTGTAACTATAATCCCACCTTTAGCTGCCCCATTCCCCCACCCGAAAACAATTTAGATATTGCCATTTTGGCAGGAGAAAAGCTATTTTCATATCTTGGTAATTAATCAAACCAAGAAAGAGAAGCTACTACCTTTTGCAGTATCAAATCAGTATTTACGGTTTTTCGTGAAAGGACAAAATGTATAGTTTTAGTATGTGAACAAAATTAGTTTGTAATATTAAGGTCGTAATTATTTGTATATCAAGCATATAGCTTACTGCTTACAGCTACTTACTAAAAAAAGTTAAATATAAATGAAAAATATAATCTTGGGAATCCTTTTTGCAATGCTTTGGGCCTCGTCGTCGGTAGCAACAAAATTGGGGTTAAAATCCGTACAACCCTTTATTTTGTCCGACGTTCGGTTTTTTATGGCTGGGGCTTTGATGATTGCTTTCAGTTTTGGTTTTCAGAAAGATAGGCTACCCCAAAAACAAGAATGGAAGCCCCTAATGATTTACGGATTGTTAAATGTAAGTATTTATCTAGGTTGTTTTGTACTGGCCATGCAAGAAGTTTCGGCAGGCATTGGCTCTTTATCTATTGCCACCAATCCCTTGATTATTAGTATGTTATCTGCATTATATTTAGGTAGAACTGTTAAAAAAATAGAGATAATTGGATTAGTTTTCGGCGTTTTGGGCGTAGCCATTGCCACCTACCCGCTGTTATTAAATAGCCATGCCAGTATCAAAGGACTTATCATTTTGGCTATCAGTATGTTTTCGTATTCGGTTGGCACAGTTTATTATTCAACTGTTAATTGGCAACTTTCTCGCACAAGTATCAACGGCTGGCAGGTACTGTTTGGGGGGATTTTTATACTGCCTTTGGCTTTGTTTTATTATCAACCTACTCAAAATCAATACGATAAAGGTTTTTATATCTCTGTGTTTTGGATGGTTTTGGCCGTATCCATCGGTGCAGTACAGTTATGGCTCTACTTACTCAAAATAGATGCCGTAAAGGCTTCGCTTTGGCTATTTTTATGTCCTATTTTTGGCTTTGCTTATGCCCGATTTTTCTTAAACGAACCCCTCACTATTTACACCTTTTTGGGTACAGCTTTGGTAATTTTAGGATTAACATTGGCCAGACAAACTACTAAATAAAATATTTTTAATCTTCTAAAATCTCGAAAACATGAAAAATCTTCTACTACTGTGTTGTCTTTTTGTCGTAAATTTACTACATGGACAATCCTCAAAAAATAAACAATATTTGCTGGTTGGCACCTATACTTCGGGCAAAAGCGAAGGAATTTATGTGTATGAATTTAATACCCAAAATGCTGATTTTAAGCAAATTAGTATTTGTAAAGGCATCAAAAACCCCTCATTTTTTAGTGTTGCTCCCAATCAAAAGTATGTATATTCTGTTGGAGAAATTGAGAAAAATGGCGTCATAAATTCATTCCGTTTTGATAAAAAAACAGGGCAACTTGTTTTGCTCAATACCGTTTCGTCCGAGGGGAGTAATCCTTGTTATGTTAATGTTGATAAAACTGGTAAATACGTATTGGTAGGAAATTATAGTTCGGGAAATTTGAGTGTTAGCAAGATTTTGGGAGACGGAAAATTATCTAGCTCCATTCAAAAAATTCAGCATACTGGCCACGGAACGAACGTAAGCCGCCAAGAACAAGCCCACGTGCATTCCGTAAATATTTCGCCAAATAATCAAGATGTTTTTGTAGCTGATTTGGGCATAGACAAAATCATGAACTACAAACTTGACTCAAAAACAGGTTTACTTTCGCCCAGTAAAACGCCTTTTAACAAAATAGATGATGGTGCAGGGCCTAGGCATTTTGAATTTCACCCCAAGGGAAAATTTGCGTATCTGCTTCAAGAATTAACAGGTATGGTTACAGCCTTTGATTATTCCGATGGCCAACTCAGGCCCAAACAAACAATTTCGGCCTTGCCCAAAGACTTTAAAGGCGATTTTTCGTGTGCTGATATTCATGCCTCACCTGATGGTTTGTTTTTATATGCTTCGGTACGAGGCCATAATACCTTAGCTATTTATAAAATTAATCAAGAGAATGGATTACTTACTTACCTTGATAATCAGTCGGTTATAGGAAAAAATCCACGTAATTTTATGATAGATCCAACTGGTAATTTTGTGTTAGTGGCTAACCAAGAAACAGATAATATTACAATTTTTAAGCGAGATAAAACCACTGGATTACTAACCTCAACTGGTAAAGAAATTAGTGTGCCTACGCCCGTTTGTTTGAAAATGATTGCCTTCTGAACCAATTTAGATGGTATGCGTGGCAAGCCTGTTTGATAGAAATCACAAGGCGTGCCACGCATTAAATGAATAGCAAAATTGGAATACAGTTATCAAATTGTTATTAAAATAAGCTGGCAAAACATGAAACCCAGACAACGATTTTATTAAAACCAGCCCTAAAATTGCCTTATGCCATTTTATGCCTAATTTTGTGGCTCAAAACAAACCATTTTTGATAAGAATTTGATTCTTTTCAGTACTTTAATTCAATGACGCTTCACGAAGAAATACAAAAACGCCGAACTTTTGCAATTATATCACACCCCGATGCTGGTAAAACTACGCTAACCGAAAAACTCCTACTTTTTGGTGGGGCAATTCAAACGGCTGGGGCTGTAAAATCGAACAAAATAAAGAAATCTGCTACGTCAGATTTTATGGAAATAGAAAAACAAAGGGGAATTTCGGTGGCAACATCGGTGATGACTTTTGAATATAACGACCTTAAAATCAACATTTTAGATACCCCAGGCCACAAAGATTTTGCCGAAGACACCTATCGTACCCTTTCGGCAGTGGACTCAGTAATTTTGGTAATCGACTGTGTGAAAGGCGTTGAGGAACAAACCGAAAGGCTCATGGAAGTTTGCAGAATGAGAGAAACGCCCGTGATTATTTTTATCAATAAAATGGACAGAGAAGGCCAATATGCCTTTGATTTATTGGACGAATTAGAGCAAAAATTGAACCTAAAAGTTCGGCCTTTGACGTGGCCAATCAATATTGGAGCAAATTTCAAGGGGGTTTATAATCTCTATGAAAAAAGTTTGAATATATTTAATGCCAACAAAACTAAAATCGAAAAAGAGACCTATTCGGTTGATATTCAGACAGATGAGTTAGACAAACGAGTAGGTGCAAAAGATGCCAACCAGCTACGGGAAGACGTTGAATTGATTGATGGGGTTTATGATGTTTTTGATAGAGAGGCATATTTGCAAGCAAAAATAGCCCCTGTGTTTTTTGGAAGTGCAGTCAATAACTTTGGCGTACAAGAATTGCTAGATACGTTTACGCAAATTGCTCCTGCAACGGGTTCTAGGCAAACAGATACGAAATTGGTTGAACCCGAAGACAAAAAATTTAGCGGTTTTGTATTTAAAATTCATGCCAATTTAGATCCCAAACATAGAGATAGAATTGCCTTTTTGAGGGTATGTTCGGGGACTTTTGAACGTAATAAATTTTATCATCACGTTCGGCTGGATAAGGGCGTGAGATTCTCGAATCCTTACAATTTTATGGCCCAAGCCAAAGAAGTAATTGACGAAGCCTTCCCAGGCGACGTTGTGGGGCTTTATGATACTGGGAATTTCAAAATTGGAGATACGCTAACCGAAGGAGAAAAATTCTTGTTCCAAGGTGTGCCAAGTTTTTCGCCAGAAATTTTTAAGGAATTGATTAACCTCGACCCCCTCAA
>JAYWHL010000049.1:0-4949 GCA_043777715.1 Cytophagaceae bacterium
ATACCATTAGCTTGATTTTGGTTTTAAAGTAAAAAACAAGTATTTTTAAGAAAATACAATCCAAACAATATGAACGCAATAGATTATAGCCAATTAACCATTTGGGGAGGAACTACCTATGGCGTAATGCTATTTTTATCACGGTTTTTAGAGATAGAAAACCGCTCGCCCGCTTTGTATAGGTTTATGAAATCGGCTTGGTTTGTTGCCGTATTATTTTTGGCATCTTGCCAAGTACTCGGCATCGATAGTATAACAGAGCATTTTTTGGAGGTGCTACTCTTGGTAGTTTTGTATATTCTAAACAAAACCAAGGATTATCCTAATGCCCGAAAACTTAATATTGCCCTCTTGCCTTATATTATTTTTACGGTTTTGTTTGCCTTTTTGGCTTGGCTAGTGCCAAAGTTTATGAACAGAAACGACAACGCCATAGACTCTATCAATAGTTTTTTGATATGTTGGATGATTGGCTTTGTGATTTATGCCCAAAAATATGATAAAAAAGAAAAAGAACATCGTAAGAAAGAAGAAGCAGAACGGCAGTTGCTTGAAAACAAAAAGAATGAATTAGAATATCAGGTAGCCCAACGCACCGCCGAGCTAACCAAGCAAAAAGACGAACTCGAACACGCCTTGGCAGAACTAAAGCTAACCCAAAACTTATTGATACAGTCCGAAAAACTGGCCTCCTTGGGCGAACTTACCGCTGGTATTGCCCATGAGATACAAAATCCGTTAAATTTTGTAAATAATTTTGCCGAATTGAGCGTGGAACTGATAGAAGAACTGAAAGCCGAGGGATTAAAAGGGGACGGCAAAAGAGACGAAGAATTGGAATTGATGGACGACATAATCCAAAATCTTGAAAAAATAAACCACCACGGCAAACGGGCAAGTAGTATTGTAAAAGGAATGTTGGAGCATTCAAGAACCAGCACTGGCGATTTACAACTCACCGACATCAATGCCCTAGCCGACGAATACCTCCGCCTAAGTTATCATGGCCTTAGAGCAAAAGACAAAGGAGATGCTACGACTAGATTTAATGCGGATTTTGTAACCAACTTTGACGCCAATCTTCCTCAAATAAAGTGTGTTTCACAAGATATTGGCAGGGTTTTACTAAATTTATACAATAATGGGTTTTATGAAGTTTATCAAAAATCAAAATTAAATTTGCCCAACTATAACCCCATGCTGGAGGTAAGCACAATGGCCAAGGGCAAACACATATTGATAAAAGTAAAAGATAATGCCAACGGTATTCCTAATGAGATAGCCCAAAAGATATTTCAACCATTTTTTACAACCAAACCCACTGGTCAAGGCACAGGTTTGGGTTTGTCGCTTAGTTTTGATATTATAAAAGCTCACGGTGGAGACATAAAAGTAGAAAGCCAGCCAGGCGTAGGTACCGAATTTATTATTACTTTACCCCAAAATAATTTATGAAAATATTAGTTGTAGATGACGAAAAAGATATGCAGATGCTCTTTGAGCAACGCTTCAGAAAAGAAATAAGGGCTAATATCATCACTTTTGCCTTTGCGTTTTCGGGCGAGGAAGCCTTGGAATATCTCAATCAACACGAACACGAACACGAAGCCGTGCTGATATTATCGGATATTAATATGCCAGGCATGAGCGGCCTGCAATTATTGGAACGCATCAAACAAAAACTACCCAAACCGCCACCCGTAGTGATGATGATAACTGCCTATGGCGACAAAGAGAATTATGAAATGGCCAAAAGCCTTGGGGCAGACGATTTTTTGAACAAACCCATTGATTTTACGCTTTTAAAACAAAAACTAAATCTAAGCGATAATGGCTAAAATATTGGTAGTGGACGATGAGGCCGACTTAGAAATACTCATCAAACAAAAATTCAGACAAAAAATAAGAGAAAATACCTACGAATTTGTCTTTGCAAGCAATGGCAGGGAAGCCCTCCATAAAATAAGCCAACACCCTGATATAGACATGGTTTTGAGCGATATTAGTATGCCCGAAATGGACGGCCTGACCCTCCTGACAAAACTTTCGGAGAGTAACTCGGTTATCAAAACGGTTATGATAAGTGCATATTCCGACATGGAAAACATCAGAACGGCCATGAACCGTGGGGCTTTTGATTTTATAACCAAACCTATCAATTTTGACGACCTTACGCTAACCATCGAAAAAACCCTAAAACAGGTAAATCATCTTAAAGAAATATTAAAGGCCGTAAAAGAAAACAATATCCTAAAGATGTACGTGGACGAAACCGTACTTAATTTTATGGGTAGCCGAGAGTTTGAAACCTCGCTAGAGGCCAACGAAATGCTAGAGGCAACGGTGGTTTTTATTGATATTTGTAGCTTTACATCTATCAGCGAAAAAGAAAGCCCCGATGCGGTGGTTAAGTTACTCAATAATTATTTTGACGTAATGGTCAAAGAAATCATAGCACAAGGAGGCATTGTAGATAAATTTATTGGAGATGCCATCATGGCTGTTTTTAAAGACGAATACCACCTAGACCGAGCCATAGAGGCCAGTTTGGCCATCAGGAGTGGTATTAAACAGTTGATTTTTGAGTCTAGTGTTATCACGTTTTCGCCGCAAGTTTCAATAGGTATCAACAGTGGCGAGATGATTTCGGGCAATATTGGTTCTACGAGCCTCAAACGCCTAGATTATACCGTAATTGGCGATACCGTAAACACCGCCCAAAGGTTACAATCGGTGGCCAAAGAAAGTCAGATTATTATTAATGAGGCTTCGTATCAAAAAATGAAAGAATCGTTTCATTGCAAGGAAGTTGGCCAAGTAACCTTAAAAAACAAAGCCTTGCCCAGCATGATATACGAAGTAATGGATTGATAAATGCAAAATATTAACCTTAGACCTCTCCAAGCCACAGACCGTGCCGTAATAGCCAGTTTGATAAATAACAAAAACGTTTGGGACAATCTCCGAGACTATATCCCTTTTCCGTATAGCCCCGAAAACGCTGATTTGTTTATTGAATTTTGTCAAAGCCAGTCGCCTGTTCTCACCTTCGGTATTGAGTTTCAAGCCCAACTTTGTGGCGTTATTGGCTTGGTTCCACAAACTGATATTTACCGAAAATCTGCCGAAATTGGCTACTGGATAGGCGAGCATTTTTGGGGTAAAGGCATTGCTAGTCAAGCCATTAAATTAATGTTAGACTATGGTTTTGAAGTCCTAGACATCAACCGAATCTATGCGGGCGTTTTTGTGCATAACCTTGGCTCGATAAAGGCTTTAGAAAAAAATGGCTTTAAAAAAGAAGGTCTTTTTGAAAAATCAATCATAAAAAATAATCAATTTTTTGACGAATATCGCCTTGCGATTCTAAAACCCTAAAGCCATTTTATTTTTGAAAACCTTCTTTAGTTTTTGTCGTTCTTTGTTTTTAAGCCAACTTTTCTTTTTGGTAATGCTTGGGCTTGTCTTTATTTTTTTAGTATCCTTCATCTTCCCAAACATTCTGATTATCTCAAAACTAACGTTTTTTGTTTTTGTAATTGCCTTAATCATAGATATTTTAATGCTTTATGGAAACAGGAAAGGTATTTTTGGCAGAAGAGACCTCCCCGAACGCTTTTCTAATGGCGACATCAACCAAGTGAGTATATATCTCGAAAGTCAGTATTTTTTTACGGTCAATGTAGAGATTATTGACGAACTGCCTTTTCAGTTTCAGAAACGAGATTTACTATTTACCACCCAAATAAAAACCAACGAAAACCATATTGTTCGTTACGACCTACGGCCAACCAAACGAGGAGAATATACGTTTGGGGCGATGAATGTTTTTGTTAAAAGTCCGATTGGTTTTATAAAACGCAGGTTTCAGTTCGAGGCCAATACGCCCGTGGCCGTTTATCCTTCGTTCTTGCAAATGAAGGCTTTTGAGTTTATGGCCATTTCTAACCGCCTAACCGACTTGGGTATCAAGAAAATACGAAAAATTGGCCAAAGTATGGAGTTTGAGCAAATCAGAAATTATGTTATCGGCGACGACGTGCGGGCTGTAAACTGGAAAGCCACCGCCCGCCGTAACGAACTGATGATTAATGCCTTTCAAGAAGAACGCTCTCAAGCCATTTATTGCCTCATAGACAAAGGCCGAGTAATGAAAATGCCCTTCAACGAACTCAGTTTGATGGACTATGCCATTAATGCCGCTTTGGTAATGAGCAATGTGGCCATTTACAAACAAGACAAAGCGGGCCTGATAACCTTTGCCGATAAAATGGGGCAAATAGTACTGGCTGACAAACGCCCAGGGCAAATGCAGTTGATTTTGGATACGCTTTATAAGCAAAAAACCAGGTACCTAGAAAGCGACTACCAAGCCCTTTATGCCTATACTAGCCTCAAAATCAAGCAACGAAGTTTGTTTTTATTGTTTACAAACTTTGAAACCATTGCGTCTATGCGAAGGCAATTGCCGTATTTTCGTAAAATAGCCCAACGGCATTTATTGATTATTATCTTTTTTGAGAATACCGAACTCCGCACGTTGTTGGATAGCCCAGCACAAAGCACCGAGGATATTTACAAAAAAACCATTGCCGAAAAATATTTTTACGAAAAACAGCAAATCATCAAAGAACTAGCCCTGTACGGCATTCAGGCCATGATTACACCCCCACAACAACTCACCGTAAACACGATCAACAAATACCTAGAGCTAAAAGCCAGGGGAATGATTTGAGGCTTTACCAAGGTCTGTAGCTCACAGACTTGTATTCGGTTATTATTTTTTTGAAAAATATTTTCGGAGGTATAACGCCTAACCAAGGTCTATGGCTCACAGACCTGTATTCGGTGATTATTTTTTTGAAAAATATTTTCAGAGGAATAACGCTCACAAACTAAACTTCTAAACAAAATAACAATGAAAAATTTATCGCAAAAAGTAGTGTGGA
>JAYWHL010000050.1:0-4927 GCA_043777715.1 Cytophagaceae bacterium
TTATTTCAGTTTTTGGTCGATAATCTCATCATTGTAAGAAACAGAGCAAATGTTACGCTATGTGAGGGCTGCTTTCGGATTTCGGTCGGAACAAGGGCAGAAAACACTGCACTATTAGAACAAATTGCTATCTTTCAAGCAAAAAACTAACATATTCATGAAAAAAATACCTTTACTTTTTTTATTGCTTAGTCCAACTTTCGTGTTTTCTCAACAAAAAAATTGGGCTTTCGGAGCAAAGTTAGGCGAACCTGCTGGGTTTAATATCACAAAATATTTAGACGACAACAAAGCCATTCAACTCAATTTTGGCACTTATGGTGGCTTTTGGGGGCAATCTAGGGCTCACGGTAGTCGTCCTTATCAAAATACTGGTTTAGCAATTAATGCCAATTTATTGTTATATCCCGAGGTTTTTACAAGCCAAAAAATCAAGGCTTTTTATGGTGCTGGCTTGCAAGTCAATTCTCGACGGTCGTATCCTGATAGGCTTTTTCCTAATTACGAAAAAACTATTTCACTGGGTGCTAACGCCCTTGCTGGCTTAGAATATTTTCCCGAATCTTCGCCCATTTCTTTTTTTGTAGATGCAGGTTTTTATTTGGAAGTCGTTCCTTTGCCTTTGTTTAGCCATTTCCAGTCAGGTATTGGTGCAAGATTTAATTTTTAATTTATTTTATTAAATGTTTGATTATCAATCTATTGAAAGTCCATGTTACGTTTTAGAAGAACGACTTTTAATCAAAAATCTTGAATTAATTAAAGGCGTTATCGATAAGGCCGACGTTGATATTATCTTGGCCTTAAAGGGCTTTTCGATGTATAGCACCTTCGGATTGGTAAAACAATACTTGAAGGGAGCAACGGCAAGTTCATTAAACGAGGCTAGGCTTATATTTGAAGAAATGAAGTGCAAAGCCCACGTGTATTCGCCTGCTTATCTATCTTCCGAATTTGATGAATTATGTAAGTACAGTTCCCACATTACTTTTAATTCTATCAATCAATTTGAAAAATTTAAGGAAAAAGCCCTGCTTCATAACATTTCGATTGGCCTAAGAATTAATCCACAGTATGCTGAGGTAGAAACCCAAATGTATAATCCTTGCATAGCGGGGTCTAGGTTGGGAATTACCAGAAATCAATTGCCTGATACACTTCCTAAAGAAATAGAGGGCTTACATTTTCATACCCTCTGCGAAAACGATTCGTTTACCCTTGAAAGAACACTAAATGTTGTAAAAGAAAATTTTGGCGATTTATTAAAACAAGTTAAATGGCTCAACATGGGTGGCGGCCATTTAATGACCAAGGCAGGTTATGACGTAAATCATTTAGTTAATTTACTCAAAAAATTTAAGGAGGAATTTCCAAATCTTAAAATTATTTTAGAACCTGGGTCTGCCATTGGTTGGCAAACAGGCTTTCTTATTTCAGAAGTTCAAGATATTATCGATTCACAAGGCATCAATGTAGCTATTTTAGATGTAAGTTTTGCCGCCCACATGCCTGATACCCTCGAAATGCCCTATAAACCAGTTGTAAGAGGTGCGTTTTCTGAAACCAATCCCGAATTACCAACGTATCTTTTGGGAGGTATGACCTGCCTTGCAGGAGATTTTATGACCGCTTATTCTTTTGAAAAACCCCTCGAAATTGGACAAAAAGTTATTTTTGAAGATATGATTCATTATACCATGGTCAAAACCACTACTTTTAATGGCGTAGGCTTGCCTTCTATCGGAATCATCGGAATTGATGACTATTTTAGATTACATAAAAAATTCGGCTTTGAGGTTTTTAAGGAAAAACTATAAATCAAAGGGTACAGACCTAGAAATACTTTCTTCTAACGAAATAAAAGTTTCGGTGCGTTGAATCCCAGCAATCTTTTGGATTTTATCATGTAAAACTCGCTTTAAATGGGCGGTGTCTTTGCAGGTTATTTTCGCAAAAATGCTGTAAATTCCTGTGGTATAATGCACGTTTACAATTTCGGGAATCTCTTTCAATTCCGCAGCTACTTGGTCATACATTGAACTTTTGTCTAAATAAATCCCCAAAAAAGCCACTATATCCCAGCCCAACAAAGTTTGGTCTATAATCAAAGCCGACCCTTTTACAACGCCCGTAGCCTCTAGTTTTTTCATTCTTACATGAATCGTACCGCCCGAAACATTGATTTTTTTGCCAATTTCCGTGTAGGGCATATTGGCATCTTCCATCAAAAGAGCCAAAATTTGTAAGTCGAGTTTATCTATTTCTATATTTCTTTCCATGTTAATATTTGATTTAATTTTTGTTTGTGTAACAAAACTATCTTTTTTTTGCGAAAATTGTAACAAAAATATTTTTTTTATGAAATATTTGTAATTTAATATTTGGTTTTGTATTTTTGTAAAGTTGAATCGAAAGACAAAACACATCATTGTAGGGTGATGAAATTTGGCAGCCATACCCTCCTGTCTCGGGGGTGGAGATTCAGAAATAAACACAACGTAATGGGTTGACCACAAATTAGTTCTGCGTTGAGGCTAATCTCTCCTTGGAGGTTCGAGTCCTTCTCCTACAGCAATTTTTGTTTTAATGTATCAATTTTGATTATTATTTCAAAATAAATTGTTTTATTTGGTTTTTAGTTTGTTGATGAAGTGTAATTTTGACAGGTAACTTGTAATGCAGGTTACCTGTTTTTTGTATTACCAGTTCGACTTTTCAAATTCTCTTTCCTATAATCTTTTTAATATTTATGATAACAAACGATGCCGTTGTGCTTGGAATCCTATTCATGGTTTTGGGGCTAATCTTCAAAACTTCGACTTCTCAAAATCCATTCTTTCAAAAGTTTTATAGCTATATTCCGCCACTTTTGCTTTGTTATTTTATCCCAGGTTTGCTCAATACCTTCGGAATTATTAATGGAGAAAAATCAAATTTATACTCTACCGTTTCTCAATATTTTTTGCCAGCAACCTTGGTTTATTTCACACTGAGCATGGATTTTTCTGCTCTTCAAAGGCTGGGCAAAAAGGCAATTTTTGTTTTTTTGGCTGGTTCTTTAGGTATTATGATAGGCGGCCCAGTGGCCTTGTTTATCGTGAAGTCCTTTAATCCTAGTGTGTTGGGCGGTACTGGGGCAGATGCAAGTTGGAGGGGATTGGCCACCATTGCTGGGAGTTGGATTGGCGGTGGGGCAAATCAAACGGCTCTGAAAGAGGTTTTTAAACCAAGTCCCGTTTTGTTTTCTCAAGTGATTGCCGTTGATGTTATCGTGGCAGAAATTTGGATGGCCGTTCTAATTTTTGCGGCTGGCAAAACAAAACTAATCGACAAGTGGCTGCAAGCAGATACCACCGAAGTTGATTTTGTGAGAGATAAAATCGAAAAAGAACAACACGAAAACAACAGAATACCAAGCAGTTATGATTTGATGATGATCGCCGTAGTAGGTTTTAGTTGCACAGGAATCGCTCATTTTGGGGCTGATAATATTGCCCCATTTATTCAAAACAACTATCCTTTTTTGGTAAAATTTAGTTTAGCTTCAAAATTCTTTTGGGTAGTTGGTATCGTTACGCTCTTAGGAATTTGTCTCTCATTTACTGATTTAAGGAAATTAGAATACGCAGGGGCTTCAAAAATTGGGGGGCTTTTGCTTTATGTTTTGGTGGCAACCATTGGAATGAATATGAACATAACCGCAGCACTTCAAAATCCAAGTTTGTTTTTGGTGGGTATAATTTGGATGTCTATTCACGCCATTATCATCGTTTTGGCAAGTAAAGCCCTCAAAGCCCCTTTCTTTTTTACGGCTGTGGGTTCGCAAGCCAATGTAGGCGGGGCGGCTTCTGCACCCATTGTAGCGGCGGTGTTTCATCCTTCTTTGGCCTCGGTTGGGGTGTTGTTAGCCATATTAGGGTATGCCCTAGGTACTTACTGTGGTTTTTTAACGGGTTTAATGATGCAATGGATTGCAGAATAATTCGTATAATTGTTTAAATTTTACTACTAACCATAATCCTCTACATGAAAAAAACTACGCTCCCAATCTTAATTTTCTTGCTCTCTCTTGCTTCAAATTGTGCTTTTTCACAAGACTACGCTGTTTTGTTAGCTTCGTATAATTCTAAAATTAGCCTCGAAGATTTCAAAAGTCTAGGTAAAATTGAAGAATTTAGCGAACCTCCCTTCTACAAATACTACTTAACGGGTTTTAGTTCCGAACAAGATGCTCAAAAAGCTGTTCCAAATGCCAAAGCCATGGGTTTTGCTTATGCTCGAACCGAAAATCTTTCAGTAATTAAAAGAATGAAAAGTGGTTGTTGTAGTAATTTTGAGGCCGTTGAAAACGATGAAATAAGCCTCAAAAATATTTTTTTTGATTTTGATAAATCTAATCTTACTCCAATGAGTGTATCTACGCTCAATAACGCTGTTCGTTTTTTGAGTCAAAACAAAGATTGTAAAATAGAATTGTTTGCTCACACCGATGCAAAAGGAACCGACCAATATAACGATGCACTTTCTGAAAGACGTAAAAATTCGGCAAAGGCTTTTTTGGTTTCGAAGGGAATATCATCTTCAAGAATTTCGGGAACAAGCCTTGGTGAAGGACGACCAGTTGCTAAAAATGATGAAGGTGGCCAAGACCTACCCGATGGCAGGAGTTTGAACAGAAGGGTAGAATTAGTAATTTATAGAAACGGGGTTGTAGTGCCAATCGTTGAAACAATAGAAGTACCCAACGGACTGAAATAAGCAATTTAGAAATACTTCATAAAAAAACGAGCAGATAAAGGCTCGTTTTTTTTACGAGGTCAAGAATTTGTATTTGCAAGAATCGTTAAAAAATCTAACTAAAATCACTTCATTCTTGACCGTTTTGTTAGATAGGAAGTCATCACTGGGTCGAAACCAAGGTTGATGT
>JAYWHL010000051.1:0-4919 GCA_043777715.1 Cytophagaceae bacterium
GCCGTGAGTACCCAAACCAATACTGGAAACATAAAAGGAACAAGTTTTGATTCGGACGGCCTTCGATTTGCCTTAACAAGCGAACCTTTGGCAGGATTAAGCCTAAGAACAAGTATTGATTATTCTGACGATACCAGAAAGCAAATCGCTGGCGGTAATCCAGGTTTTTTTGTACCAAACGCTTGGTCAAGAGAAAGTGCCATTACACCCGTTATGCCTTTTATGAGTTTGGACGATGCCAAAAAAACATCTCCAGTAGCTGGTATTGCCTCGCCTGATGCTTATTCACAAATCAGTAAAACACTTGGAATAACCCGTTTGGTTTGGGCTGGAAATATCAATTATAAAATATTATCTAACCTTGCCATTGATGTAAATGCAGGAATAGACCAAAGCACAATAAACGGTAAAATTTTATATCCTGTGGCATTAACAAACCTTTTTCCAACGGGCAGGCTTGATGCGGATAGAGAAGAATTAAGCCAAAAAACTTTAACCGTTGGCTTAAATCACGCTTGGCAAATTACGGAGAATTTATACCTAAAATCAGCAGTGGGAACACAGTATGATGAAAACACTCGTTTTTATGACTACAAGAGGGTTCAGACCAAAACTGCGAATTTACCCGAAGACGATATTACGTCTTATACAGCCCCGCAGTTGGGTAGTTATTTTCAGGTAAACCCTATTGTAAATACTTTTGGGATATATTTTAACGAAACCTTGGGCATTAGCGAAAAACTATTTTTGAACGTGGGAGGTCGTTTTGATAAAAGTACATCAATCGTGGATCAATTTTTCTTTTACCCAAGAGGTTCATTGAGTTATGCCATTACCCCAAAAATAAGGGCTAGGGCAGCTTATGGTACATCAGGAACGCAACCTGCACCCTATTTGGTTAATCAAACATATCGTGTGCAAGCGGGTGGATATGACGGCAGTGCAAGGAGTTATCTATTAAATGCCGCAGGAAATGGAGACTTAAAACCTGAAAAACAAACCGAAACAGAATTTGGAGTTGATGCCAATTTAATGGACGGCAGATTGAACATCGAATTGACTTATTACAACAAACTTTTTACAGATTTGCTACTGAATGCCCCACTTGCACCAAACCTTAATCATAGTGCTTTTTCGACGATTAGAAACATCGGCGAAATGTATAACCGAGGCATTGAGTTTGCAGTAAGTTATGACATCTTAAAAAGAGACGATTTGTCTTGGAACATGGGCGTAACGGGAGCAACCCTTAAAAACGAAATGACATTTTTGAATACGCCTTCGGTAAATCTTTTTGGAGGTTCTCAAAACATATCTCAAATTCGAGTAGGCTATCCGATTGGTGGGTTATTTGCAGGAACACTAACCTCTGCACCCGACACCCGAACATTCATTGGGGGTACTTTACCTAAATTAGAGGCTTCGTTAAACAACGTTGTAACCTATAAAGGTTTTACGCTAAGGGCATTATTGGGGGGCAAATGGGGGCATTATCGCTTTAACGAAACCTCAAGGCTATTGGCCGACCCAACCAAAAGACTGAACGAAACTTACTGGAACACCGAAACCGCTACCCTTAGCCCAGTTTTTACTGATTTGAGCCAGTGGATTCAGTCGGCAAATTTTGTGAAACTTCGTCAATTAAGCCTTTCTTATAACTTCCCAACGGCAATTTTGGAAAACTTGAAAGTGAAAAAACTAAGTGTTTCGGTTGTAGGCTCTAATTTAATAACTTGGACGAAATATAGAGGAGGCTATGACGTAGAGGCCGAATCATCAACATCAGGAGCTGGAAATGCTTTTGTGAGAGGCGTCGATGCTTGGGAAGCTGGATTGCCAAAGTCTTGGACATTTTCACTGAACATTGGTTTTTAATGAAAAACGGCTAAATGTCAATTTTCAATTTTCACAATTAACAATTAGAATAAGATGAATACTAAAAAAATATTTCAATTTTTATTAACATTAAGTTTATTGGGCTTAATGATAACGGGTTGTAAAACAGAAATTTTGGACGACCCCTTCGGTTTTGCTCCTTCAAAAACACAAACGCCCGAAGGTGCCTATTTGAGTGTAACGGGGGCAATGAAAAGTGCCTTTGATGCCCACCAAAAAATGGGCTGGGTAGCTGGCGTGGTAGGCAGCGAAGAACTTACAACCTCTATCAGCACAGGAGGTTCGTTTTTGTTTGCCAACCGAATTGAAAACGAGAAAAAATTAACGCTTGATAATTCTCAAAACAGAACCATCGCAGGTTTGGTGTATCTAAGTTTAGAACTTTGTGCCAATGGCCGAAAAGCCGCCGATGTTGCCTTTGCCACAAACGCCCAAGCAAAAGCACTTTATAACGCCAATATTTCGATGGTGGAGGGAATGATGTATGGCGACTGGTCTAAATTTTATGTAAGTATGCCAGAATATGATGCCGATAAATCATTGACCAATACAGAAGCAAGAGACAGAGCGGTTTCAAAATTACAGGAAGCCATTACACAGTTTCAAGCCTATAACGGCACAACGGGCGTAGATGGAGTTTCTACAAAAGGAATGTTGGTAGATGCCACAAATGGTATAAAATTCTGTAACTCATTTATCGGAATGCTCCTTTTTGATACAGGAAACAAAGCTGGTGCAGGGGCATTTTTGTCGAAAGGTTATACAAAAGCAGATGCTGGAAAAGAGTTTGGTTGGAAAAATCAGAATACACTTACAGGAGATGGAATTTATCCAGAAGCAAGAAATAACGTAGAGTTTTATGTAAATACCTACTCAAAATCATTTATTGATAGTAGAATTTTGGGCGATACGCTTCGTAGAACACCTGCAAATTGGTTTAGAACAGCACTCACAACACCTGATTTAAGAATTGTAATGACCTACTTTTATCCCCAAGGCCCTGTTGCTCCAAATCCAGTAGGGGCTGCAACATTGGCATACAATCCTTTTATTACATGGCAAGAAATTTTATTGATGCAAACCGACCCTGCCATAAATGCCTCGACAAGAGAAAACACTTTGAGAGAAGTTCTGGGTTCATGGAGACTAGTACCAGCCGCTATAAATAATGCCGTAGCAGACCAAACCGTAACCATTGACCGTGTTTCAAGGTATGAGTACGTAGGGCGTGGCAGAAGGATAATGGCCGTTGGAACTTACGCAAAATGGGATTTAGCAAACGAATTTAACTTCAAATAAAAAGTCAAAAATATTAATTCAATCCAATATTGGTCATAATGAAAGTTATGGCCATTTTTTTTACCATGCAAAGACGAACATTTTTAAACCAAATTGGACTGATTTCTAGCCTAAGTTTCACGAATAGTGTTTTTTCGGAAGTGAATAATGCTGACGAAGAGACAGATATTTTGATATTAGGTGCAGGGATAAGTGGCTTATATTTAGCAGATTACTTTCAAGAAAAAGGTCTTAGCGTAACCGTTTATGAAGCCAGCAACCGAATTGGGGGACGATTATTCACTTTAGACGACCTCCCAGGAAAACCCAACTGCGGAGGAACAGAAATTGGCGACGGATATGTGAGATTAGTGGCATTGGCCAAAAAAATGAATATCAACCTAGTAATTCCCAAGGCCGAAGCCCGCACACCTGGACTTTTGAGCATCAATGGAAGTTTGATAAAAGAAACAGAATGGGCAGTTTCAAGCCAAAATAAATTGACAGAAAACGAACATAAAATATTACCAAGTTTGCTTGAATTTTACTTAGTAAAAAACAAAAATCCACTCAAAACCTTGGAAGATTGGTATGCCGAAAAATTTCAAAACTATGACGTTTCTTACGCCGAATATCTAAAAACGATAGGTTTATCAACCGAAGCCATACGATTAATAAATGCCAATGCCAACACTAACGACATTCATACAACATCGGCTTTGAATATCTTTAGAGCCATGACTTTCAGAGAAAAAGGAGGAAGTAAGCAAATCCTTAGAATAGAAGGTGGTAGCCAAAGATTGCCCGAGGCCATTGTTAGTCAACTAAAAACCAAACCATTACTTAACAAAATCGTAGATAAAATTGAGACAAACGCTAGTTTTGTAAAGGTTCGTTGCAAAGATAAAAGTACGATTAAAGCCAAATTCTGTATCAGTACAATCCCATTTCCTGCCTTTAAGAATATCCAAATAAAAAACCTTAATCAGATACAAACCGAGGCCATCAATCAATTGCCCTATACTCAAATTACGCAGTTTCATTTGGGCATAAAATCTAAATTTTGGGAAGAAGACCAATTACCAATTTCGATGTGGACAGATGCCAAAATTGGGCGATTTTTTGGAGACAAGGGGAGTAATGGCGTAGAAAATTTTATGTGTTGGACAAATGGCCTTGAAGCGATTGAACTTGACAAACTTTCTGAAAAGAATGCCAACGAGACCATTATCAAAAATTTTGAAGATTTAAGACCCGCTTCAAAAGGAAAAATTGAAGTTCTCAAAACGATTTCTTGGGGCAAAAATCCTTTTAACGGTGGTGCCTATTCACATTTTGCACCAAATCAAATCAATAAATTTGTTAAAAATATGGCCTTGCCACTCAATAGGCTTCACTTTGCAGGAGAACACACCTCTTTAATTAATAACGGAATGGAAGGGGCTTTAGAAAGTGCCGAACGTGTAATTGATGAAATAATGGCTAAAATTTAAGTTAAGTTATGTTAAGTGCTTCCAAAAAAGCCGTACATAGCATTTTAGCAAGGTACGGCTTAAAATATGTTTTCAAATTCCATTTCTAAAATCCAATATCTATCACTAAAGGTTGAAAGATAAATTTATTAGTGGCCGAAACATAAATTGTCCTCACTCCTACCTCGAAACGGGGAGCAAAACGCATGACATTAAAATCGAAAAGTAAATCAAAACCCAATGTGGAGGTTTTGAAGGCTTTTGGGTCAAAAA
>JAYWHL010000052.1:0-4919 GCA_043777715.1 Cytophagaceae bacterium
CCAAAACCTTCTTTGAATAAAGTCGAACTATCAGAAAATTCTTTTATGAAAGTTCTAATTTCTCTAAGTACCGTTTGGTCATAAATCGTAATCTGTTGAATTTCAGTGCCTTCGTTTGGAGCTAATATCAATCGGTTATGGTAGGGATCTCGCTTTTGGGCAGTCCCCAAAAGCGGTACTAATAATATTGAAAGTAGGAATAGACTATATTTTATTTGAGTAGCTTTCATTTTGAATCCTAGCTATTTATTAATCTACTTTAATGAAATATAATCCCTACTAAGCCTAAAACACATTATCATCGAAACTCACTTGTACGAAACATCTCCATTGAAATGAATGAATACTACACGGTCAGATTTTGGAGTTGAGCAATAAGTACACCATGCTTCATCAATAAAATCATTTTCTTTCATTTTTTTTCGTCTTTCAAATGAGATTTTATAAAATTTAGAGTTAATCCCATAAAATTCAAAATTTGGGTCTAAGGCTTTCAAAAGCGTATTTTTAACTTCTCCTGCTAGTTTTTCCTTACTATTTCTTGAGAAAAAACTCACTTGTTCAATATTATTTTCAAAAATAAGTATTAATCGATTATCAACTTTAGCGTAAAAAGTGGGAAATCGAGAACTATATGGGTGTGGACTCAAATCCCCAATAGGGTTTAAGCTATGACTCCTAGCTTTTATTTTGAAACTAAGCACTATATCATTTTCGTGATTACTTAGTTCTTCAACTGGTATTGGTACTAGACCTTTTTTTACAAAATTTTCTAAAATTAAAAATCCAAATCCTTCTTTAAATAATGTAGAACTATCAGAAAACTCTTTGATAAAAGCTCTAATTTCTCTTAGCACTATTGGGTCATAAATTGTAATATACTGAATTCCAGTGCCTTCGTTTGGGGCTAATATCAATCGGTTATGATATGGGTCTCGATTTTGGGCTATTAATAACCCAGTAGGTAACAGTAAAAAAATCAAAAGACGAATTACCTTAATACGATTTCGGAAAATTATCATTGTGAATTTCTTATTAATGGCATCACTCAAAGTCATGCCATTAATGTTTTAATGTTTCAGACTTTACTCACCCCAATTTTTAGTTCAATGTCGTCTATTTCTACGGCTACAAGGCCATCGGTTTCGGTTGTTATTTCCAAAGACAATGCCTGTACTTCTTGACAAATATAGGCTTTCATGGCCAAAACTGCCTCTGTAAGTGCAGAGTCGTTATTTTGAAGACGAATATTTATCTTGTCGGTAACGTCAAAGCCCAATTCTTTTCTTAGATTCTGCACTCGGTTTACCACCTCACGGGCTATGCCTTCTTGTTTGAGGGTTTCGGTGAGGGTAATGTCTAGTGCTACGGTAAGGCCATTTTCGGTGGCGGTTAGGAATCCTGGCAAATCTTCGGTCAAAATTTCTACGTCTTCGAGCGTAATGTTGATATTACTTTCTGGAATGGCAAAGGCGTTATTTTCTTCTAAAATCTTAATGTCGGTACTGGTCATGGCTTGGATTCCTGCGGCAACGGCTTTCATATCTTTACCAAATTTTGGCCCCAATGCCTTGAAATTTGGTTTTACTTTTTTGGATAAAACGCCCGAAGCATCGGTCAAAAATTCAACTGATTTTATGTTTACTTCGCTCTCAATCAGTGGCGTTACGTGAATAATCTGGCGTTTGATGTCTTCGTTCAAAATCGGAATCAAAACCTTGCTTAATGGCTGCCTCACTTTTATTTTATGAGCCTTGCGTAACGAATGCACCAAACTAGAAATACGTTGAGCCATTTCCATCGAAGCCTCCAGTTCAGGGTCTATCCACTCGGTAATAACAGGCTGAAAATCAGTTAAATGCACTGATTCTTGGCGTAAGGGCGTATTGTTTTCGAGGGCTTTGGAGCGGTTATGGTTGGTCATGTTGCGGTACAACCAATCGGCATAAAACGGGGCAATGGGACTCATTAACTGTGCCACCGCCACCAAACAATGTTGGAGGGTTTCGTAGGCGGCGTGTTTGTTTTCGGTCATTTCGCCTTGCCAAAACCGCCTTCTGCTTAGGCGTACATACCAGTTAGAAAGATGGTCGCATACAAAATCTTGAATGGCTCGGCCAGCCTTTGTGGGTTCGTAGTCGGTAAAGGCTTCGTCCACCTCTTTGATTAATGATTGTAGTTTGGATAATATCCAACGGTCTAGTTCGGGTAAGTTCTGATAAGGTACTCTATCCGCTTCGTTGAGTTGGTAGGCGTCGAGATTGGCATACAAAGCAAAGAAGTTATAGGTATTGGTGAGTGTACCAAAAAATTTATTTCTGATTTCGGTTACGCCGTCGATATTAAAACGCAGATTGTCCCAGGGTTGGGCGTTGGTTATCATATACCAGCGGGTAGGGTCGGCGCCATATTGTTTGAGGGTACTGAATGGATCAACGGCATTGCCCAATCGTTTAGACATTTTATTACCTGCTTTGTCCAAGACTAAACCCGTAGAAACCACGTTTTTGAAGGCCACGGTATCAGAAACCATCGTAGCGATGGCATGGAGGGTAAAAAACCAACCACGGGTTTGGTCCACGCCTTCCGAGATAAAATCGGCAGGAAAAGCCCCTTTTGATGGCACAGAAGTTTGCTCATTTTCTCCGCATAAATGGTGTACTTGGGCGTAGGGCATTGCCCCAGAGTCGAACCAAACGTCGATGAGGTCGGTTTCTCTGGTCATGGGCTTGCCCGATGCCGAAACTAAGATGATGTTATCTACGTAAGGGCGGTGGAGGTCAAACCCCTCAATTGCTGCCTCAGGGGCAGAACCTTCATCTGAGGCTAAAAGTCCCTCTCTATTGGAGAGGGATTTAGGGAGAGGCAAATCAGAAAGTCCCTCTCTATCGGAGAGGGATTTAGGGAGAGGCAAATCAGAAAGCCCCTCTCTATCGGAGAGGGATTTAGGGAGAGGCAAGGCTTGGTTTGCTAAGGCTTTCTTTATTTGGGCAATAACCCCGCCTAAATCATTGATAACTTGATTATTAGTAAATCGAATTACTTCAAAACCGTGATAATTTAAAAATTCTGTACGCAATTGGTCATATTCTTTTTGTTCTGCTTCGTTGTGATATTCTCCATCAACTTCGATAACTAACTTTAAAGAAATACAAACAAAGTCGGCAATGTACTGGTCTATTGTATGTTGTCTTCGCATTTTATATCCCAATTTATTACTACGAACCGCTTGCCAAATTATATCTTCGGCTTCAGTAGAATTTTTTCTGTTTTCTCTACCAAATGCCTTCAATGACTTCCATGCAGATTTATCGGCGGTAAAAACGTATGTTTGGAGCGTGGCCTCATCCCCCAGCCCCTTCTCCATAGGGAGAAGGGGGGCAGAACCTTCGCTTGAGGCTAAAAGTCCCTCTCTATTGGAGAGGGATTTAGGGAGAGGCAAAGGATTTGCTTGCATCAACCCCGCCGCCACGGCCTTATCAATCTCTTTTCTCAATTCCTCAATCGTACCGATACAAATTTCTTCTGTGCCGTCTTCTGTTCGCCAAATCGGCAGGGGCGTTCCCCAGTAGCGGCTTCTTGACAAATTCCAGTCCACAAGGTTTTCCAACCAATTACCAAAACGCCCTGTGCCTGTGCTTTCGGGTTTCCAGTTGATGGTTTTGTTTAGGGCAATCATACGGTCTTTTACGGCCGTTGTTTTAATAAACCAAGAGTCTAACGGATAATAGAGAATGGGCTTGTCGGTTCGCCAACAGTGGGGGTAGGTATGTTCGTATTTTTTTACATCAAAGGCTTTGTTTTCTAGCTTCAATATAATGCTAATGATTTCGTCGGTGGTTTTGTAATCGGTCTGTTTTTCGTCTTCTGAAAGATAGTTTTTGACATAAAAATCGTCTTTTTCTAAAACACGATGCGTTTTTATGCCATGCTCTGCCACTTTTTCAACAAGGTATTGGCCTACTTCGGCCACAAACTTTCCTTTTCTATCTACAATGGGCGTTGGCTTGTTGTATTCGTCTTTTATCATTACGGGCGGTACGCCATTTTGTTGAGCCACCCTAAAGTCGTCAGCGCCAAAAGTTGGCGAGGTATGTACTACGCCCGTGCCGTCTTCGGTGGTTACAAAATCTCCTGCAATAATTCTAAAAGCATTTTGTTGAAGGTCATCGTTCATCACGGCAGGCATCAGAGGTTCGTACCTAAGCCCTACCAAATCTTTGCCTAAAAACGTATTGATTATCTCAAACGGAATCAGTTTATCGCCTGCTTTATAGACATCAAAGGCAATATCTTTGGCTTTTTCGTTAAAATATTTACCTACTAGTGCCTTGGCCAAAATTACGGTACAAGGCTCGTGGGTATAAGGATTGAAGGTTTTAACGGCTACGTATTCTATTTTTTCGCCAATGGTCAAGGCCGAGTTCGAGGGTAATGTCCAAGGCGTGGTTGTCCAAGCGAGTACATGAATTTGCGAAACACTTTTAGATAGACTTTCATAAAAATATTCGTTGTGTATTTGGATTAACTCCAAAAGCCTTTTATCTTTGTCATGTCTTTGGTCTAAGGTGTCATCGGATTCGGTTAGCCGAGTAACGCCCTCAACCAAAGATTTTTTTATGCCCGATAAGCCCAAATCATACAACCAATAGCTAGTTCCTTTTTGTTTTATTACGATTTTTGCCCAAAATTCCTCTTTCGCTAGGCTGGTTTTTGCTACTAAATAATGAAAAACAGCACCATCGCCTCTTCTGCTTTTTTGAGTAGCCAAACAAATAGCATTTTCTATTAACGAAGGTATTCCTGCTGTGATTAAAATATCGGCTAAGGTTGGTGAAAAAGACAAATATTCTCTAATACCGCTTCTGCTTACCCCAACCTCAAAACCTGTATTCTTGTTGGTATAAACCTTATCTCTT
>JAYWHL010000053.1:0-14000 GCA_043777715.1 Cytophagaceae bacterium
ATTGATAAATCGTACTGCTATGCGTGGCACGCCTGTTCTATTATGATAACAAGGCGTGCCACGCATAATTGAAAACAAAATAGCAATGTCGTTATCAAATTTAAGATAAAAACGCCCCCACAAATCAATGCGGGGGCGTTGGTGTCAAAAAAACTATTACTTCAACGGTTTTATCCAGTAGCTATACGAGTAGTTTTTGTAAGGTAATTGGTAGGTACTTAGGGGTAATTCGCCCCAAGAATTTATGCCTCCTACGCCCATTTGCTGTAAATCGACATGAAGATAAATTTCGTCTCGTTCCACCAACTCGCCCGAGTGATATTGAGCTTTGTCGGCGGCGGGGTCGAGGTCGCTGATGGCAAACGGCAAGGCGTTGATATTAAGCAAAACATCGTCTGATACAATCGTCAGCCCTTTGCCTGTGGCGTTGCTTAGGCTGGCCCAACGCACATCGGTTTTGTTACCGCTTTCTTGTGGCCGCACGTAGGGGTGATATTGCTCCCGCACTTTGCCAGCATATAGGCCAACGCTTCCTGCATTTTTTCGGTCCCAGTAGGTTTCAAAAGGCCCACGCCCATACCATTTCAGGTTATCAAATTCTTTGAGGACAATCAACTGGTTTCCCACTTTTGGCAACATCGGATAACTGCCTTTGTTTACCTGAAATTCTTGCAAAACGTGTACGTTACCCTCTGCGTCAATTTTATAGGTTGTAAAATAGCCCGCATCGCCCATGAGGAGGGTTTTTTCAAAAATTACTTGGTATTGCGTTGGCGATATTTGCGTGGTTTTACTATAAATCACAACGTTTTCTTTGCCCACATCTTGCCAAGCTCTTAGCTTTTTTTGAAGGCCAGCCCCATAGTCATTGTCGTTAGCAGGTCTCCAAAAGTTTGGCATTGGGCCTTGTTTCAGTACGGGCGTGCCTGTTATTTCGTAATTAGAAAGCGTACCGTAGAGTTTATCAAAAACAATTTTTGTGCCGTTGCTACACTCAAAAACAATCTCTTTTTCGTTTTCTTTTAGGCTAATGCCGTTGGTGTTGGGCGTTGTAGCTTGTACTTTTTTTGCTCCACGCACGGGCTGGGTAAGTAGGGCATTGGCCGTGGCTGGAACTTCTATTTTTTGATACGGAAAGGCAAATTGTTCAAAGGCCATTTCTGAATCTTGAGGTAGGCCATTTTCGGAATATTTGGTTTTTATGGCAATATTCAAAAAATACTCTAGGCCAGGCAATGCCTTGAATCCATTCAGCAACTGAAACGCCCGTGAGGAGTCGGGGGCGATGCCCGAAAGATTATCAATTCGCCCCTTTGAAACACTTTCGCCATTGCGGAGGAGGTCGTAACTGAGGTAGCAATTGTCTAAATTTCTAAAATCATAAACATTTTTTATACTCACTTTGCCCTCTACTACATTGGGCGACGATATTTTGATGTTTTGATATACTTTCTTTACCTCAAAAGCGTGTGGGTGCAAGCTACGGTCGGGACCAACGAGGCCATTGCACATAAAATTTTTGTCAGAATTTATATCAGCAGGCCCCCAGTCGCCTCCGTAGCCCCAGAATTTTTTGCCGTTTCGTTCCACAGCAATTCCTTGGTCCACCCAGTCCCAAATAAATCCTCCTTGAAGGTTTGGGTATTTTTCGATAATATCCCAGTATTCCTTAAAATTACCAACACTATTGCCCATCGCATGAGCATATTCACACATAATGAGCGGTCGGTCTTTGTGGGTTTTAGCGTAGAGTTCAATAGCCTCAGGGCGAGGGTACATGGGGCAATAAATGTCGGTATTCCATTGTAAATCAGCCTGTTCGTATTGTATTGGTCGAGTTTTGTCGTGCTTTTTTAGCCAATCATAGGTACTATAAAAACACCAGCCATTGCCCGCTTCGTTGCCCAACGACCATATCACGATACAAGCATGGTTTTTGTCTCGTTCGTACATTCGGGTAGTTCGCTCTAGGTGGGCTTGTTGATACACAGGACTGTTACCAAGGGTTTTGTTGAGTTCATAACCTATTCCATGCGACTCTATGTTGGCCTCATCAACCACATACAGCCCTAGCTCGTCGCAAAGTTCATACCAACGAGGGTCGTTTGGATAATGGCTACTTCGTACGGCATTGATATTCAGCGACTTCATCAATAAAATATCTTTCCGCATAATTTCTTCGCTAATTACGTGGGCGGTTTGGGGGTCGTGTTCGTGCCTGTTTACGCCTTTTACTTTCACTGTTTTTCCATTGATTTTAAACAATCCGTCTGATATTTCGGAAGTTCTAAAGCCAATTTTTCGATGAATTACCTCGCTCACCAAACCCGAAGCATCTTTCAAGCTAATGTATAAATCGTAGAGCGTTGGTATTTCGGCAGACCAAGGTTTTACATTAGGGATTTCTCCTGCAAAAGCAATTTTTTCAGTTCCATTATTTGCCTTAATGCCTTTGTTTTCAGGAGTTTTGGCGGTAAAAACTTTCAGACCAGAAGCCTCTATTATTTCCACTTCTAGGCCAGCTTGCACATCGGCAAGGCCATAATTTTGGAGGGAAATATTAATATCAAAAAGCCCATTTTTGTAGGATTTGTCTAAAGTGGCCGTTAAACCAAAATCAGCAATGTCAATTTTTGGGCGAGCATAAAGCCAGCAATCTCGCTCAATACCCGAAATTCGCCACATATCCTGACATTCCAAATAAGACCCGTCCGACCAGCGATATACCTGCAAAGCGATGGTGTTTTCGGTGCCTGGGCGTAGGTACTCGGTCAAGTCAAATTCGGCTTCTAGCTTGCTATCTTCTGAATAGCCTACTTTTCGGCCATTTACCCAAACATAAAAAGCCGATTTTACAGCCCCAAAATGCACAAATATTTGCTTACCAGCCCAGTCGGCAGGTAGGGTTATTTTTTTTCGATAACTGCCCACAGGGTTCTCGTTTTCGGGGAGTTCGGGCGGGGTAGGGCGGTAAATAATATGGTCAGAATCTTTGTTTTGGTGATTAAATTCGTAGGGAATATTTACATAAATCGGAACGCCATAGCCTTTAAATTCCCAGTTGGACGGTACCTGAAAATTATCCCATTGAGCATCGTTATAGTTTTCGTTCCAAAAATCTTTGGGGGCATCGGCGGGTTTTTCTACCCACTTAAATTTCCACTGACCGTTTAGGCTTTGAAACCAACGGCTTTGTTCTTTACGGTTGGACATGGCCAAATCTCGGTTCTCGAAGGCAAAGGCCGTTGCCCGCATATTGGCTCTGTTTTGTCCGTTTATGGCTGGGTTTTGCCATTCGGCTTTTTGAGAAAATGCCCTCAAACTCAGCAGGCCAAGAAAACAGAAGAAGAATCTTAAAAATGCTTGATTCATAACAGTTGGATAGGTAATTGATTTATCTATGGATTTGAATAATAAACAGATGCAAGTTAAGAAAAAACTACAATCTTGACCGACAATTATCAACACTTGAAGACAAATCCTAAAATATATTCGCAGGAATGCGTGGTTGGCTTCTCAAAATTTTTAACTTTGTGTAGCCCAACCAACTGACTAACAAATCCTAATTCCATGCAAAAAGCCTTACTTTTAATTATTTTCTTTGTTGCCCACTTCGCAACAGCCCAAACCAATGCCGATGATGAAAAACTTCGTAAACTGGCTGACAAACTAGCCCACCAGTACATCATAACCGATGGCCACGTCGATTTGCCCTATCGGCTAAGGGTAAAACATTTCAGACTCGAACGCCAATACCTAGACATTCCGATAAGTAGCAAAGAAGGGGATTTTGACTATCTACGTGCCAAAAAAGGGGGACTTTCTGCTCCGTTTATGTCTATTTATATTCCTGCTTCGTATCAAATAACGGGCGGAGCAAAAGCCCTCGCCGATTCATTGATTGATATGGTTACGGGTATAGCAAAGGCACACCCTGACAAATTTAGAGTAGCAAAAACACCTGCTGAGGTAGATGCCAATTTTCAAAAAGGGCTTATTTCGTTGCCAATGGGTATGGAAAACGGGGCACCCATCGGCGAATTGGCCGACGTGGCCTATTTCAAGAAAAGGGGAATTAGCTACATTACGCTAACGCACGGGAAAGACAATAAAATCTGTGATTCGTCTTACGACACCACTCGCACCCACCAAGGACTGAGTGCTTATGGCCGAGAAGTGGTTAAGGAAATGAACAAAGTGGGCGTGATGGTAGATATTTCGCACGTGTCGGACGATACTTTTTTTCAGGTAATGAAAATGACCGATGTGCCCTGTATTGCCTCGCATTCATCGTGCCGCAAGTTTACGCCAACTTTTAAACGTAATATGTCGGATGAAATGATAAAACTCCTTGGCCAAAAAGGAGGCGTGATTCAAATAAATTTTTCGACGCTTTTCTTAGACGATGCCAAAAGAATTGTGTTTGAAGCCAAAGAAAAAGAATTGGCCAAATTACTCGAAGCCAAAGGTATCAAAGAACATACCCCCGAAGCCGAGGTTCTGACCAAAACATTTCAACAACAAAACCCCGTGTTATTGTCTGACGTTGAAACCGTTGCCGACCATATTGATAATGTTGTGAAGTTAACAGGCGGCACAAACAATGTAGGTTTTGGCTCGGATTTTGATGGCGTTGGCGACAGCCTTCCCACGGGCTTAAAAGACGTTTCGCAGTATCCAAACCTTATCTTTGCCTTGCTCAAAAGGGGATATAGTCCACAAGACATCGAAAAAATATGTTACAAAAATGTTTGGCGAGTTTGGCGACAAGTGTTAATGGCTACTAAAAAGTAAGGGGGGTATTGGTTAGTAAAAAACAGTATAAAGAAGCGAGAATTAGTGCCGTCAGGTGTTTCAATCTGACGCAAAATAAAGTTTCATCCGCCTTGGTTATAGCAAAAAAGATTCACTATTCTTGTTCTTATAAATTTTTATCCAATCACTTCCTTAAAATATAAAAAAATGAAAAAAACTCCACCTATTTATTTTCGCCTGTATTTTAGCTTGTTCTTTTATTTGGAGTTGTGAAAAATCGCCTATCGATAGTGATTTTTCCGAATTTCAATCAACGTTGCCCCCTCCTTTGTTAATTGCAGACGCCAAAGAATGGTATGTCAAAAATTTACCAAAAGATATGTATCTTAACCAAGATTGGAGAGATATTATAAATCGAGAATTTAAGCCTTCGTGGAATAATACTACCTTGTATTCAAACGCTCAAAAATCTATTTTAACTATTCCTTTATTGTTTGCTTCCGAGGACATCTCAATCAAATCAGAACGATTTATTGTAATTGAAAACGATTCAAAAACAAATACAAAAATTGGATATATTATTGAATATCAGTCAGATGAACTTATAAGTTCGTCTCAAAAAAGAGATATTTTTACCAAGCCTAAAAACCTTAATGGTTATACGGGCATGGTAAAATACTTTACGCTGAGTTATATGGTAAAAGAATTAATACGATATGACAATGGTAAAATAACAGAAGATAGTACGCTTGGTAATAGCAAAAACGATGTATCTGTTGCCACGTATAGCGCAACTGGGTGTACTGATTGGTACTGGGAAATACGAATTAACGGTATTCTTATCAGTAGTACCTATTTATATACTACATGTAGTTGTGCTCAAAATCGTTTAGATGCAACTGCTACGCTTTTTGTGATAGGGAATTGTATTGGAGGTGGTGGCGGTGGTGGGACAAAAGTAAAACCTGGGGGAAGACCTATAGAATCATTTACTAATTCGTGTAATTTTTTGAAAAGGATATGGGGTTTGAGTGTTCAGGATAGAGTAGAATACATGGGTGTTGTTACATTAGATGGGACTTATATCATAACCCAAAAAGGAGAAGCAAATGGAGGATCTTTCAATGGATTATATTTATAAGGAGGTACGCTATATTATACGTTTCCTGTCAATAATCTGGACGAACCAAAACCATATGCTGGTTCACAAATCGGCCCTGGGACAACTACCAATCCTAGCCAAAAACTTTGGTACACACCTATTAAGGCAACAATACATAGTCATACTCCTTGTTTAGGAGATGGAACAAATGGTCTTGCTTCAACTGGTGAAGAAGATTTGCTTTTAGCAAATAATTATTCAGGAAATAATACATCTCATTATGTGATAGCGTGTGGAGAATCCTCGACAAATTATACGCTAGCAGAATTTAATGGACGCACCTCAAGTTTTTTTAATTACAATTACCTAGATGATTGCTCCAAATTTACAGGAACTCATTAACAAAGGAAGACTGCGGACTAATAAATTGATGCTGTAACAATCTCGTTGCAAAATTCTATTAATTTTCTGATACAAATAACAAGGTGCAAAAATCGAAACCTAATCTAGCATAAATGCGAACTTCTATTTGTGATTTTGAGCCTACTGTATCTAGTTATTCAATAACAAATAAATCTGCAACGGAATTGTTACAGCATGATAAATTTAGTTTATAATATTACATTAAAAATTGGTTGATTTTTATTCAATCGAAAATCAACCAATTTTTAGTAACCACTTATTACTTAAATAAAGAAATGTTTAATAAAAAGAGTCACTATTTTCGTGTTTTTAAGTTACAATTTTTGGCAGTTCTTCTTCTGTTTTTTTCAAATCAGAGGCTCAAATTACTGATAATAGTAAAAAAATCGCTATTTTAGATAAAAAAGGTGTTGATATTCAGTATATTACGATTGATGACCCTATCGTAATTAGAGAAATTAGGGCTTTTATTAAGTATTTTTCTGATAGTTCTGATGTGTTCAGACAAGGCTTCGGGTATTTAGCGATTGAGCGTTTTGAAGGTGGCAATGGAAGACCTGTTGATATTGATTCTCTTGATAAACACAATAAAGACGTTGTATTGAAGTTTGATATTGGGGTTGGTAGTAACAGCCTTTCGGCCTATAAACATTATAGTAGCCACCCTTGCGAGTTTTGTTTTCCGTCTTATTATGCCAAAATAGACGGAAGGCTAATTCTGATTCGAGAAAATAATATCAAATGGATAAGTCGTTATTCACAAAAAAGTAGAGAAATAATGGCCTTAGAAGTGAAAAATACGCTTCTTAAAGCCCTAGAGCCAAATTTTGATTTTCTGAATCCAATCACAAGTACTTTTTATAAAATTTCAGAAGAAAAACGAAAAACCATGACGGAAGACCAAATTGTTGGAGAGGCTTGGTGCGTTTATGGACTAACAATGAGTAGTTTTAGAACTGTCCTAGTCCATTTTGATGGTAGTGTATCATATAAATATGTAAACTAAAAACAAGCAAAAATATAATACAATGACAATTCCAACTATGGCCGAGATGATGGCCAAAGGACAAAGCCCCGAAGTGCTGTTTTGGGTAGGCTGTGCGGGTTCTTTTGATGACCGCTACAAAAAAGTAACCCTAGCTTTTTGTAAAATTTTGAATGAGGTAGGCATCAATTTTGCCGTGCTAGGCACCGAAGAAGGCTGTACTGGCGACCCCGCTCGTAGGGCTGGCAACGAATTTTTGTTTCAGATGCAAGCCACAAGCAATATTATGGTGCTGGACGGTTATGGTGTCAAAAAAATAGTAACGGCTTGCCCGCATTGTTTTAATACTCTCAAAAACGAATATCCAGCCTTGGGAGGTAATTATGAGGTAATCCACCATTCAACGTTTTTGCAAGAACTTATCAACGACGGTAGGGTAAAACTACAAGGCGGTGGGGTGTTTAAGGGGCAGAAAATAACTTTCCATGATTCCTGTTATTTGGGGCGTGCCAATGATATTTATGAAGCCCCAAGGGCGGTACTGGAAGCCCTAGATGCCGACCTTGTGGAAATGAAACGCTGCAAAACTAAGGGTCTTTGTTGTGGAGCAGGTGGCGGCCAAATGTTTAAAGAACCCGAAAAAGGCACAAAAGACATCAACATCGAACGCATTGAAGAAGCCCTAGCAACGGGAGCAAGCACCATAGCCGTGGCTTGTCCGTTTTGTATGGTAATGATGTCGGACGGGGTAAAAAACAAGGAAAAAGAAGACAGCGTAAAAATATACGACCTCGCTGAACTAATTGTGGCGGCAATGTAAAAGCTGTTTTTGGGAGATTATACCCTTATTTCCGTAGTTGGTGGCTCACCAAATACCTTTGCGAAAGCAATATGCTTAGACAAATTTTTACGTTATATTTTATAAAAATGTTCAATACTCAGACCGATTTCTTTGCTTAAAGTAAAGGAATCGGTTTTTTTTATGAGGGCTGATAAACCATTTTTATATCCGTACGCTCGTAAAGTGTGCCTTCTAAAGGTACTTCAACAAAACCTAGTTTTTGGTACATGGTTATAGCAGGTTTTAGCGATTTGTTGGATAGTAAATAAAGCGTTTTTGCTTGTTTGATAAGGGCTTCGGCAATGGTGCGTTGGCAAAGTAATTTGCCTAAACCCAAACCTTGTGCCTTGGGCGTAACACCCATTTTGGCCAGTTCATACACACCTCCGCCATCATGTATCAATGCCGACGTACCCACAACTTGGCCGTCTGCTAAGGCCAAAAATATCTGTCCGCCAGTATTAATTATCTCCTCGGGGTGGTTCAACTGTTCAAGGTCGTGGGGTTCTATCTTAAAAAAAGCGGCAATCCATTCTATATTGATTTTCTTGAAATCTTGTTTGTAAATATCCTGATATTCAATGATTTGTATTTGGGTACTCATAATTTGAGTGAACTATTTTATTTAATTTTGATAAAATTTACGGATTTAAAATTGGAGCTATTTGTTTTTTGGTTAGATGTTTTACAACTGACTTCCTACAAAATTTACCATTTCGTACACACTATCCAAGGCTATTTTAAAAGTAGGCACAGAATTATTATTTGCATAAGACATTGCATTGACAAATCTCTCATATTCTTTTGGATATTCTGAATCTGTGTCAATAATGTTTAGTACATTGAAAAGTTTTTCTTTCATAGAAAGGCTTTTTATTGCCTCTGAGCGGTTTTTATCTCGTTCTATTGCAGCTATTACCAGTTCTACAAATGTTTGGTGTTTCATTGCTAAGTTCTTCAAAATAGCTAAATCGTGTATATGCCTTACAATATCGGGGCTATCGTTTTCACTACCTCTTATTCTTTCAGCAATCCTCCAAGTAATGGCACTCAATTTATCAGCAGCGTTTTCAACGGGGGTCAATACAAGCAATTGTATTAATTTCAGGTTGATGTTTTGCCACCTGATTAACCATTGAAGAAACAGGCAAATTTATTACAGGTAATAGCAATTCTGAAACATTAAATTCCAATAAAATATGTGGCCTTAAAGCATCAGCACGAGTAAAAAAGGTTGGATAATTAACCTCAATGGCTATAAACTTATTGTTGTTATTAGCTGTAATTTGTGCTGTATTTATATCAAAATAGGTTCTTAAATTTCGGATTATTTCTTTCTTAAAAGTCGAAAGTATCTTGCTTTGTTGAGTCTTGCTAAAATCTACCAAACTCGGAGCAATTACCCTAAAATCTATATCTTCCGAAAATCGCAGAATTAACCCATGTGCCTTTGAAAGTGCCGTACCTCCCGTAAAAATGATACTAAAGTCTTCAAAATTGATACTAGAGATTATTTTGATAATTTGCGTTACAAACCAATCTTTTTCAATAAAGGCTTCACTAATAGCCTTTATCCCTGCAACTTCTTCAATTATTTCTCTTTTGGGGAGTATATTCATATTTTATACTTGCCTCTTTGAAGCTGATTTTACGACTAATCCTATTTTTAACGCCAATCAAACGCCCCGTAGGTATCTGGCCAGAACGCCCTTCGTTATATGCTATTTCGGCCATTGAAGGTATGACTGTAATACCTAAACGGCCTAATGCTTCTTTTGCTAAACTTGGCAAATTAAAAACAGGTACTGTTTCGCCTGTTAGGCTAGAAATTTTCGCTTTAGCAAAAAGCCCGTAACCAATTCTTATCAACTTATCATTATCAACTAAATGCTTCAAGGCTCTTCCTACTTGGTCATATCCGCCCAAATCTAAGAAGTCATTTCTCAAAAAAACAGACGTTTTCTTCCTTATAATTCTAGCATAAATTTTGCTTTCTAATTTTTTACTCTTTTCCATTAATTATCAAATAGTTATCTGTTCAAATATACGACAATTTATAGCTACAAACATACGACAATTTTATTTTTTGAAGTAAAACCACTAATCCAAAAACTTACCCCAATTGAGGATAAAAACCCTATTTGCCTTTTTACTGATTCAATTCTTTAAGAAATAATGCCCTTACTTCGGTTATTTTTTGTTCTAAATTCTTTTTGTTCCAGTCGTGGGTATGTACGGGAGGTAGCACAATCACCTCTACGAGTGTTGGCGTAAAAACACTTTTACCTTTGGGCATGGCATCGTGGGCGTTTTTCAAGATAATCGGTATTACAGGCACACCCGCCTGCATGGCCAAATGAAAAGCCCCTTTTTTGAATGCTCCTAATTCTTTGGTTTCGCTGCGAGTACCCTCTGGAAAAATAACCACTGAAATTCCTCCTTTTAAGCTATCAATAGCAGGTTTCATGGCTTCGATAGATTTTTCTTTGTCGGCTCTATCCAAAAATATCGTTCCCGATGCTTGCATAATTTGCCCTATGATTGGCATATTTTGGAGTTCTTTTTTGGCCACACCCCGTATGCCTTTTCTCAATAATTTTACGGCAATCAGGGCGTCGGCATTGCTTTGATGATTAAAAATAAAAACGGCTGGGCGGTGCAAAAGATATTCTTGGCCTTTTACAGCCAATTTTATGCCTGCCACGGCTGTACCCAAATCCCCCAACGACGTTACCATGGCTTCTATGCCTTCTGTCCACGACATATTACTAATCCCACTGGCCACGCCCTTGAGCATCGCTGGCACCACCACGCCCCCTGCCATGCCTGTACGAATAAGATTACTGATTTTAGAACTATTTTCTTCTGTAAATCGCAATACGGGCCAATCGTTCTGAAAGGCCAAGGTCGAGAGTTTGGTGTCGGGATTGATGGGCCTAGGATTACCCACAATTTCTAAAAGAGGGAGGTCTTCGGCACTATCGGTATAAAAATAACTTTTAGACATATCCAAACCATACGTTTGGGCTAGTTCTCGGCCTGCGTGGGCTTTGCCTTCGCCCCAACAGGCTGGTTCTATAATTTTGCCCGTAAACTTTCCGTTTTCTACTTCCATTCGGGTACATCGAACAATGTCCACGCCCAAATCTCGTGCCACGGGTTCTACCTGATAGGGCGTTGCCGCCGACACTATGGCCACCGTATGCCCCATGGCCAAATGAGCGGCCACCAATGCCCTAGATTCTGGGAAAATGGCCTCGGCCAATGTTTTTTGATATACTTCCTCGCCCAATTCAATAAAAATTCGTTCGTCCACGCCCTTCACGCCCTTGGCACTTAGCCCTGCCATACTTGCAAAATTGCCTCCGCCCGTGGCATAAGACAACACGCCCGCAAACTGATTGACTACTTCTTTTGGCGAAACCTTGCCGCTCATTAACCTCGTTCTTACAAAATCTTTGGCCGAAAACCCATCGATTAACGTACGGTCGAGGTCAAAGAATGCTCCGATGTGTGGGCCTTTGGGGCCTGTGAATATATCTTTGGTAATGCCCTCGGTTTTGGAGCCAGGTACTATTTCTCGTTCCAAAGGCACGTTCAGCAGTTCGGTTTGGCTGTGTTTGTCTAGTGTAAAAGTTTGGAGTTTGTTGGCTCGTTGGGCGATGTCGTTGGCTAGGGCATTAAACGCAGCGATGGCTTCTTGCTTGGTATTTTTGGCATCGGGTATTAGCTTTAGGTTGGTCATCAACCGCAGTCCATTCTGCAAAAAGGGCTTAGAAACCGTCTCTATTCGTTTTATTTGGCCAAGCCAGTGCATTTCTTCGCCCAAAAACAAGCAATCATCTAAAAACTTGTTTTCATCAAAAACGGTATTAATATCCCAAACTTGCAAACTATGCCCCACCACTTTGTAGGCTTCGATATAATTGTTTAGGATAACAGGAGCTACCAAAATTCTTTGTTTTGTTAGCAATTCGCTCAAATCGTTTTCTTGTTCAAAAATAATTGATTGCCAATCTTTGAGCATAAACGTTAGTTCGGCTTCTATTTCGTTGCTAAAAATTTCTTTTGAAGAATAAAAAAACTCGAACTTGAAAAAATCTCTTAGTGCCATCAATTCGGTCCAAAAGGCCAATAATCTATCTTTGGCTGGAAGCAGGGCGATTTTTAGCAAAGCCAGTTCTATAAAAGCCCTATGGTAAAGATGATGCACCGACATATTGGCATAGTATGTAGCCTGAAGGTATCGTTCTCGATTAATGGTAAATTTGGTATGCAAACTTTCGCCTTGTTGATGCACAATATCGGCTTTGGTCAATAAATTTAAGGCCACCTGCACGCTCTCGCCAATGGGCATTCCTCTGTCCACGAGGGCATCAAATTTATGGCTTTCTATCAATTGCATTAAATCCACCACTTGGCTTTCGACACCCCTTTTGCTCAAAGCAAATTTGCTAAGTAAGGCCGTACAAACCAACGAAACCGTGGTGATGGGCGTAATTTCGTTGATTTGATGCACGAGGTCAAAGGCCAGTTTGGAGATATTGCCTTCGTCGAAACCATCTGCACTGGGTTGGTTGATTTGTGCAGGGTTTTCAAAAGTCTGATTATCAAGCATTTCGGTAGGCTTGCCTATTCTCAACGATATTTTACCGAGCGGGTCTTTACCCATTTTTTTCCAATAATTGATTAACCATTTCAAGTTTTCGGGGTTTTTCTTCTTGCCACGGCCTTCTTCTGTCATTTCGTCCACATCAGGAATGAGGTCATACACAATCGAAACGGGTACGTATTTTACCTTTACTTGGGCATCGTGATTGGCCTCCATGATGTATTTTAAAATACCCATTTGTGGCCAAACCAATTTGCCCGTTCTTGAACGTGTACCTTCAATAGCCCACATAAAATTGGCCTGTTTATCAAGCAGATAGGTAATAAAATACCGCAATGTGGCCTTATAAACAGGATTATCTTTGAAGGAACGGCGGATAAAAATAACCCCATTGTTTCTGGCCAATTTGCCTATAATCATCAAATCTAGGTTTTTGCCTGCAAACAAATAAGGGATAGGCAAACCATGCCTTGCCAAAACCATGGCCAACACCGAAAGGTCTATGTAGGATTTGTGGGTAAGCACAAAAGCCACGGGGTGTTGCCGCATTATTTTGGATAAGTCCTTGATTTCTTGCGGATTAACATCGATAGATTTGTCGTATCCTTGGCTAATGAGGTATTGAAAGGCTTCGATAAAACCCACATTGGTTGTGGTGTCGTGTTGGGCATAAAGCTCTTTGAGGTAGGTTTCGGCTTCGAGATTTACCTGTACTTGGCTCAAATTCTGTTGGACAGATATTCGGGCTAAGGTTTTCTGAAACTTCGGATTGTCGAGTTTCTGTTTATAATCTATATTGGTTGATTGGAGTTCCATGTGGCTGAAAATTTATTAGCTAAATATAAACAACAAATTTCAGAAAATCTAGGCTTGTTCAATCATAATCGTTGCATAAAAATCAACACGGCTACGTAAAGTAATTATGGAAGCAAATTCAATTTTTTTCTTGAAAAAAGTATTTTTTTAAACATTTTGTTATTTATTTGTACTATTCTACGTAAAACCACAGATTTTCAACTTATGACCCCATCAGTTAGTCGCCCTTCAATGCTTTGGTTATTAAGCGAACCCAGTAGGGCTTTGCTCGAACTCGGACTATCGTATTCCTACAATAAATTATCTGGCCAAGCTCCCGCCACCGCCAACGGCCAACCCGTAATGGTATTGCCTGGGTTTATGAGTTCGGGGGGTTCTACGAGTATTTTACGTGAATTTTTGGCCAATCAGGGCTACGATGTATATGACTGGGGCATGGGGCGGAATGTTGGGAAGGTGGAGTTTG
>JAYWHL010000054.1:0-4889 GCA_043777715.1 Cytophagaceae bacterium
AAGCCATTTTACAAATTTACTCAAAGAAATTTTAATAAAATTCTAATCCTAAAATCAAAACTTTTGCCTTTGAATACTGAATCTTCGTCTAATCAAACCCTAATTTATTTGCCCCATTGGCCTAATTTAGATTTTTTTAGAATTTTAATGAATAGCGAATCTGTTTTGATAGAAAAACACGAAAATTATATTAAACAAACTGATAGAAACAAAACCATTATTTTGATGTCTAATGGTAAGTTTTCATTAATAATCCCTGTAATTGGGGGAAGGAAAAAAAGCAAATACCAAGACATAAAGATTGATTACAGCCAAAATTGGCAAAAAAACTATTTAGCAACGCTGCAAACCGCTTACGGGAAAAGCCCTTTCTTTGAATTTTATATTTCAGAAATAGAAGCATTAGTCTTATCAAGCCCGATTTATTTATACGAACTCAATTTAGAAATACTGACATTTTGTCTTAAAATTTTAAAGATTCCCTTTTCAAAAATTAATTTTACACTAAGTTATAACAATACTGAAAATCAAACCATTAATGATTTCCGTCATCAAAAAACAATTCAGATAAAAAACGACAATATGCCAAAATTTCAGTCTAAATCATATAATCAAACCTTTGGCAATGTATTTGTAGATAATCTTTCCATCTTGGATTTAGTATTTAATCAAGGCAATTTATCAAGACAATTTTTGCTTTAATGTTTATACATCGAACATAATTAACCACCAAATCGTTATGGTATCACAAGAGATAACGAGACATAAAACACTTATAACATGGAAGCGAAATTTTCTAGCAGAGTAAAAGAGATTATTCAGTTGGCAAGAGAAGAAGCCCTGCGGCTAGGGCATGATTATATTGGTACTGAACATATCGTTTTGGGAATGATTAGAGAGGGCGATAGCGAGGCAACAACCATTTTACTTAAAATGGGTGTGGGTCTTGAAGACCTAAAAGTAACGATAGAACAAGCTACAAAAAACACCGTTTCCTATACCGTAAAAAATGCTTCATTAATAGCCTTCACACGCCAATGCGAGAAGGTTTTGAAAGTAACTCACCTTGAAGCCAAGATTTTCAAAACCCAAGTAATAGGAACTGACCATCTACTTTTGGCTATTTTGAGAGACGAGGATAATTTGGCCGCCCAAATATTGGCTAAATTCCAAGTAAACTACGAAACCGTTAAAGAAATGATTGAATACCATTCCAATCCGAATATCAAGGCGGGGTCGGATACCGAAAATGACGACGATGCAAGAATGTTTGGGAGTAGTTCTCAACAAAGAGGCTCTGACACCAAAGCCCCTGAAAAATCAAAAACACCTGTGTTAGATAATTTTGGAAGGGATTTGACCAAAATTGCGGAAATCGGAAAACTAGACCCTATCGTTGGAAGAGAAAAAGAGATAGAACGAGTAGCCCAAATATTGAGTAGAAGAAAGAAAAACAACCCAGTGCTTATTGGCGAGCCAGGTGTTGGAAAAACCGCCATTGCAGAAGGCTTGGCATTAAGAATCATTCAAAAAAAGGTTTCTAGGGTACTTTTTGGCAAAAGAGTAGTAACCCTAGACCTAGCTTCGTTGGTGGCTGGCACAAAATACAGAGGCCAATTCGAGGAAAGAATGAAGGCTGTTATGAACGAACTAGAGAAATCGCCAGAGGTCATTTTGTTCATTGACGAATTGCACACAATTGTAGGTGCTGGCGGGGCATCAGGCTCTTTAGATGCCTCAAATATGTTCAAACCTGCACTAGCCCGTGGCGATATTCAATGTATTGGTGCAACAACCCTCGATGAATACCGCCAGTACATAGAAAAAGACGGAGCTTTGGCAAGGCGTTTCCAGCAAGTAATGGTAGATGCAACTTCGATTGACGAAACCATTGAGATATTGATGAATATCAAAGAAAAATATGAGGAACATCATCACGTTGTTTATACAGACGAGGCCATAAAAGCCGCTGTAAAGTTATCCGAAAGATACATTTCAGATAGATTTTTGCCAGATAAGGCCATTGACGTTATGGACGAAGTGGGTGCAAGGGTACATATTTCAAATATATCAGTACCCGAAGACATCGTAGCATTGGAGGCATCGTCGGAGGAGATAAAAAAGCAGAAAAATCAAGTGGTTAAAAGCCAACAATACGAAAAAGCTGCCCAATTGCGAGACCAAGAAAAAAGAATCTTGGAACAATTAGAACAAGCTAAAATATCTTGGGAAGAAGAAACTAAATCGAAACGATATACTGTAAACGAAGAAAACGTTGCAGAGGTGGTTTCGATGATGACTGGAATCCCTGTAAATAGCGTTTCAAACAACGAAGGTTTGAAGTTGCTCAACATGGGGAATGAGCTAAAAGGAAAAGTGATTGGACAAGAATTGGCCATTGAAAAACTAACAAAGGCAATCCAAAGAACTAGGGTAGGTTTGAAAGACCCTAAAAAACCTATCGGCTCGTTTATATTTTTGGGACCAACGGGCGTTGGAAAAACTGAATTAGCCAAAGTTCTAGCAAATTATTTGTTTGATAAAGAAGATTCGCTCGTGAGGATAGACATGAGTGAGTACATGGAAAAGTTTAGTGTATCGAGACTCGTAGGCGCCCCTCCAGGCTATGTTGGTTATGAAGAAGGTGGCCAATTAACCGAAAAAATCAGAAGAAAACCATATTCTGTGGTGCTTTTGGACGAAATAGAGAAAGCCCACCCAGACGTTTTCAATATTTTATTACAGGTTTTGGACGATGGTATCCTTACAGATGGCTTGGGTCGTAGGGTGGATTTTAGAAATACCATTATCATTATGACCTCTAATATTGGAGCTAGAGATTTAAAGGACTTTGGTACAGGCATTGGTTTTAGTCCAAAAACTAAACTCGACAATATGGACGAACTGATGAAGGGGACGATTCAGAACGCATTGAAAAAAGCCTTTTCGCCCGAATTTATGAATAGGCTTGACGATATTATCGTATTTAATTCGCTAGAAACCAAACACTTGCACAGTATCATTGATATTATGATTGAAAAACTAATGCAGCGAGTGATAAGCCTTGGTTACAGAATAGAATTGACAGAAGCTGCCAAAGACTTTTTGTCTGTAAAAGGTTATGACCCTCAATATGGAGCAAGACCCTTGAACAGAGCTATTCAAAAATATTTGGAAGATTTGGTTGCCGAAGAAATTCTTAAAGGAGAATTAAGCGAAGGAGATACCATTTTGGCAGACCACACCCCAGGGAATGAAAGTCTAAGTATTGAGATAAAAAAAATAGAGGTAATTGAGTCGTAAATTTTTCGATTGTGTATTTATAGTTCACCAAAAAAGCCTTCCAAAAGAGGGCTTTTTTGATGCTCTTTTTCTAAAATCCTATAAAAATATTACGTTTGTGAGGCTAAAAATTAGAGGTTCTACACGGTTTTTGATTTGAATGATTTTCAGAAACAAAAGAATTGTTTATCTTTGAGTTAGAAAAATACTAAACCTATCCAACTTGATTGCCTACATCCAAGGAAAACTAAACCACAAAGAAGCCGCCCTAGTTATCATCGACGTAATGGGCGTTGGTTACGAAATTAGGATTTCACTCCAAACCTATTCTTCGCTCAATCTTACCTCCGAAAACTGTAAATTGTTTACCTATCTCAAAGTAACCGAAGATTCGCACACCCTTTACGGTTTCTATACTTACGAAGAAAAACATCTTTTCCTAGATTTAATCAGTGTTTCGGGCATTGGGCCTAATACGGCTTTAATGATGCTATCGTCTTTGAGTTGTGTGGAAATCAAAACGGCCATCGTAGCCGAAGACGTTCGTACTATTCAGAGTATCAAGGGGATAGGAGCAAAAACTGCCCAAAGAGCCATTATTGAATTGAAAGATAAACTCAAAAAAGAGAATTTTGGTGGGGTTTCTGGCCAACAAATTCAAGTTTTTGGGACAGTGAGCAACGCTACAAGAACAGACGCTTTGGCGGCATTGACCGTGATGGGGATTCCGAAAGCCATTGCTGAAAAAAGTATTGATGCAATCCTAAAAAAAGAAGGACACGACATTAAACTAGAAGAATTAATTAAACTTGCTTTGAGATAACAGCCCCACCTAAATCCTCCCCCGTAGGGAGGACTTACAAACTGTACGTTATCAGGCATTTGTAAAAAAGATAACAGGGGTTATTGTGTTTGGACTACTTAGCACTTTAAATTCATTTTTAAAATTTCTTCAAATACCTTGATTTTCAAACAAAATAAATGAGATTTACAATTTTGGCAAGGTTTTAGCCGTTCAAAACATAACAATCCAAATTAGTTTATCTCTGTGCAACAAAAAATATAAATGCGTTTAAACCGTACTCAACTTTTTGGGGCTAGTATTCTTAGCCTTTTTACTTTGCTATCTTTTACAAAAACCGCCCCTCCAAGGGCTGGTTACAGCTTAGTTGCCGATTCCTTAAAATTAGATTCTGTTAAAGTAAAATCAGGTAAAAAACCCATAAATGTTAATAAAAGCCGCCCTTCGATTGGTTTGTTAAACCCAAAAGTAAACTCGCCGCTTATCTACAATCCCAAAAAACAAATCAAAACGGCTTTTAGGTTAGACAGTTCTACAAACATAAATGTTACAGAACAAATAAAACTACCCGCCGATAGTTTGTCGTCTGTTAAAATTCTCAATCGCCCGCCTTCAATTATTCCTTTACAAGATTTTAAAAATATCGAACGAAAATCGATTGGACTTGATTTGTGGCGACAAAATGCGAAAAAATATGACGGTCAAAGCGAAATAGAAGGCAGGAAACTAAATCCAAAATTATTGTTGGGCGATGGTTTAGACAAAATATTTGGTAATAATGGGCCGGTAGAGTTCAAGGCCAATG
>JAYWHL010000055.1:0-4882 GCA_043777715.1 Cytophagaceae bacterium
AAGATTGAGGTAGTAAACGCCCGAACGATGCAAAGCATAGGCAAAATACAAGATGCTGACGTAATAAACCCTAGAATGATGGTAGCTGGCCCAACGGGAACAGGCAAAGCCTATTTGTCTTATTGGGGAAACTTAAAAGCTGATTACACTTTTAACAAAGGATTTGTGGCCGTTATAGATTTAGGTACAATGGCAATCGTAAAGAAAATTGCAGTAGGTTTCGGGCCAGACGCCATGAAGATAGTAGGTACAGATTTGTATGTATGCAACCAAGGCGGAGATACCAAAGTGAGTATTATCAATACCCAAACAGATACCCAAAGCCAACAATTAGAAGTGGGAGGTAACGCAAAGGCCATTGAAACAGACATTAATGGCAGTGTTTGGATATTGGCCAATAACAAAATGCTGAAAATAAACCCACAGAGTAAGGCCATAGAACGTAGCTTAAAAATAGGAACACACCCAGAGAAAGAAGCAGGGAACTTGGTAATAAATGCAGATAAAAAGACATTTTACTTTACTTATAGTTTTTATGACGCCAATAATAACTACGAACTAAAAGGAGAAACCTATAGCTTTGGCATAGACGATACCAGTATTGCGGCCAATAAACCTTTGATAAACAGAGTGTTTTCAGGATTGGGCTATGATGCTGCCCAAAACAGGCTATATGCTGGCTTTACACCCTCTTATAAACAAGCTGGCTATGTGTTTAGGTATGAAACCTCGGGCAAAATAATAGATTCGGTAAAGGTGGAGATTGCCCCAAGTAGCTTTTATTTTAAGTAATCGTTTGGTTTGGTATGAAGTAAAGTAAAAGAGATTAAAGCTAATGGCTTATAAATCAAAAGATTAACTTTAATGTTCCACAAGTGTTCCACGTGGATTTTTAAGTAGCTCATTTTGAGGTACTTAACAAGTTATCAACAATAAAGTTAAATATGCGAACAATTCGTTTAGATTGTTCGCATATTTTCAACAACAAAATCCACCGATAATGATAAATATTGGCGAAATTCGTAAGAAGTTTTTGAATACAATCATTTCTAAGAAAAAGTAACGATAATGAATTTATAAATTTGGCTACGATGCCACGGGCAGAAACACCAACAACAATAAACTGATAGAAATAGGCAAAGAACTACAAAAACATATTGCTCATATAAACAAGATTGAAAAGTAGTCTGAACACAATTAAAAAGATTTAATGATTAACACGATGGAAATAAATAAAGTAGAAATAGATAAATTAACCCACAAAATAATAGGTTGTGCAATGAAAGTGCATAACACACTTGGTAATGGATTTCAAGAAGTAATTTATCAAAGGGCTTTGGCTATTGAGATGAATAAGCAAGGTTTGGCCTACCACAGAGAAATGGAAATGCCCATTTATTACGACGGAATCAATATAGGAACAAGACGTGTAGATTTTTTCGTAGAAGATAAGGTAATGGTTGAACTAAAGGCTCTTGAAAAATTAGAGGTTGTACATAAAGCTCAAGCGATAAATTATTGCGAAGCGTACAATATTGCTGATGGTTTACTCATAAATTTTGGCGGATTAAGTCTTGAATTTAATCGGGTCTATAACAAGAAATTAGTTAATCCTGTCAATCCAAAAATCATATAAATCGTGTTCAGACATTTTAATTTGTTGCAAATCAAAAAATAGCAATTCCTATTAATGGTAAAATTGAGATAATTATACCCGAATAATGAGCAGTTACATCATTATCAATCCTAAGCGTTTCAAGTGGAGCAACACCCAAAACAACTGAAACAAAATCGTATTATTGAACAACACCCACACAAAAACAATGCAAGCGATAGACAGCCTTAACCAAGTGGCCGAATTTCATAGAACATTCAAAGCCCCGATTTTAGAAACACCACAAATACCCAACGCCAAACGAGCCAAGTTGCGGTATGACCTTCTGGCCGAAGAACTAAGAGAGTTTTTGGAGGCCATCGAAAATAACGACATCGTAGAAGCTGCCGACGCCCTATGCGACTTGCAATATGTACTGTCTGGGGCAGTACTAGAATTTGGCCTTGGCGAAAAATTTGTTGAGTTATTCAACGAAGTTCAACGCTCTAATATGAGCAAAGCCTGTGCCAGCCTACAAGAAGCCCAAGCTACGGTAGAATTTTATGCCCAAAAAGACGGTACAATTGCCCATATAGAAGAAGATAATGGTAAATTTTTGGTTTTCAGAAAGGCAGATAATAAAGTATTGAAATCTATTAACTATTCGGAAGCCAACCTCAAGGCAATTCTTGACTAAACCTTGTTGTGGCAAATTATTCGTGGCACGCCTTCTTATCAAAACATAATAGGCCTGCCACGCATATTCAACGATTTATCAATATCGTTATCTAAATCAAAAACAAATGGCAACACCAAAAGAAACCGCTTTATTAACAGCCCTGAAACATAAAATAGATTTTAAGACCAAACCACTCAACGCCCTAGGATTTTTAGAATCGTTGGCTATGCAAATAGGTAGGGTACAAAAAACAACATCACCAACGCTCAACAAACCTACAATCATCGTTTTTGCGGGAGACCACGGCTTGGCCAAAGAAGGCGTGAGTGCATACCCTCCCGAAGTAACATATCAGATGGTCATGAATTTTTTGGGAGGTGGTGCGGCTATCAATGTTTTTTGTAAGCAAAACAACATATCCTTAAAAATTGTAGATGCTGGGGTAAACTTTGATTTTGAACCCAACAGTTTACTCATCAATAGCAAAGTAGGCTATGGTACTAAAAATATGATGGTTGAACCAGCCATGACAACCAACCAAGTAAACAAATGCCTTGAAGAGAGTGCTAAAATTGTAAGAGACGTCGCACAAGGAGGCTGTAACATTATTGGCTTTGGAGAAATGGGCATAGGCAACACATCGGCGGCAAGTTTATTGATGAGCAAATTCACGGCATTACCCATTGAGCAATGTATTGGCCGAGGAACGGGACTAGATGACAGTCAGTTTCAAAAAAAACGAATAATACTAACTACTATTCTTGAAAAATATCCCGATAACTATTCTCCAATACAAACACTAGCAACTTTTGGCGGTTTTGAAATTGCCCAAATTTGTGGGGGAATGTTAGAAGCCTATCGCCAAAATATGTTAATAATGGTTGATGGCTTTATTGCAACATCGGCCTATTTAGTGGCATCGTTTATAGAACCAAACATAAGCAACAATGCCATCTTCTGCCATTTATCTGAGGAAAGCGGTCATCAAAAAATGTTAGATTTCTTAAACGCAAAACCTATTCTTAACCTAAATATGCGTTTAGGAGAAGGCACGGGCTGTGCAATGGCTTATCCAATTATAACAAATGCAGTAGCGTTTTTGAATAACATGGCAAGTTTTGATAGTGCGGGCGTAGCCAACAAATAAAACAATAATGATAAAACGAGAGATAAGATATTTTTTTACGGCATTGATGTTTTATAGCCGAATCCCTTGTCCATCTTGGACAGACCATAGCGAGGAATATCTAAACAAATCAAGAAAATATTTTCCAGCCATAGGGATTATCGTTGCGGCAATATCAGCAGGTGTATATTTTTTAGCACAGTTGATATTACCCCAAAATGTTGGCATCATACTTTCGATGATTGCATCGGTACTTACAACAGGGGCTTTTCACGAAGACGGCTTTACCGACGTATGCGATGCTTTTGGTGGGGGCTGGGGCAAAGACCATATCCTAACCATCATGAAAGATAGTAGGATAGGTGCTTATGGAGGAATAGGTATTGGTTTATTAATGGCTCTAAAATACGGTCTTCTTATCGAAATAGTGGCTAAATCTGATGCTTATGTGCTGATAATTAGCTTATTAGCCGCTCACACGTGTAGCAGGTTCGTAGCTTCTACATTTATACAAACCCACGAATACGTTCAAGACATCGATAAGAGTAAATCAAAACCTATTACTTCTAATAAATTGAGCATTGCCGAAATGGCCCTTAGTGCTTGTTTTGTAATTATTCCCTTGTTTTTGTTTGCTCATTACGCTATTATTTTAGCGGTAGTTTTGGCCTATTTGTCAAAGGTATATTTGGCCAATTATTTCAAAAAATATATCGGAGGTTATACAGGCGATTGCCTTGGGGCTACTCAACAAGTGGCCGAAGTTATGTTTTATATCGGCGTATTGATTTACCTAAAAATATTACCATTGATTTAAGAAACTATGGAAATCCACCTTATCAGACATACAAAACCCAATATTGCCAAAAATGTATGCTATGGCCAGTCGGACGTTGGGTTGCTGGATAGTTATGATTTAGAGAAAAGTGAGTTTTCAAAAAAACTATCCCAAAATTATGATGCCGTTTTTAGTAGTCCACTAAGCAGATGCCTGAGATTAGCAAATGACCTAAATATTGGCGAAGCCTTGACAGACAAGCGATTGATGGAATATAACTTCGGACAATGGGAGGGTAGGGCTTGGGACGAAATACCAAAAAAAGAACTCGACCCTTGGATGAGCGATTTTGTGAATTATCCAGCACCCGATGGCGAATCACTAAAGCTAATGTTTGAACGAGTAAAAAACTTTATTGATGAATTATCTAACAAAGAATATAACAAAGTTTTGATTGTAAGTCATTCGGTAGTAATCCGATGTTTTTGGGCATATACTTTAGAAATTCCACTTCAGAACCTTTTTAGAATAAAAGTGGAATTTGGCGATATTTGGCAATTTAATATTGACTCACAGGCAAATTACCGCTCATTTATTGGAATGAAATAAGAAAATAGCAAAAATTGATAGTTTTTTATTTTGTAAACCTCAAAAAATATACATTAAAATACTTAGCTAAAAATCTAATTATCAATAACTTACACT
>JAYWHL010000056.1:0-4873 GCA_043777715.1 Cytophagaceae bacterium
TTGTTTTCAGCCCATACTTTAGATTTTTTGTCGTCCGTAGCGATGCTAGGGTAGCCCCGCTACGCACTCGAAAAAATCTGCGTATGGACAAAAAACAACTTCATTTTGACCTAAAACCAAAAGTTTAAACAGCTTCAAAAAATGGTTTGACAAACTAATGCCAAACCATTCCTAGAAATTCTTAAATTATTGCGATAGACAAATTATAATCCTAAAATTTTCTTGTTCAATTCAATATCAGCACCGCCTCCAGCAAAATCATCGAAAATTTTTGAAGTAGCCTCAATAATGTGCGACTGAATGAAGGGAGCACCTTCGGTTGCACCTTGAACGGGGTCTTTGATGGCACATTCCCATTCCAAAACTGCCCAACCATCATAGCCATATTGGGTGAGTTTTGAAAAAATACTCTTAAAATCTACCTGCCCATCTCCCAAACTGCGGAAACGTCCTGCTCTATTTACCCAACTTTGATACCCACCATAAACGCCTTGTTTACCTGTTGGGTTAAATTCAGCGTCTTTAACGTGAAACATCTTGATACGCTCGTGATAAAAATCTATATATTGCAGATAATCAAGGCATTGTAGCACAAAATGGCTTGGGTCGTACAATAAATTTGCCCTTGGGTGGTTGTTTACTTTTTCTAAAAACATCTCATAAGTTATGCCATCGTGGAGGTCTTCGCCTGGGTGGATTTCATAGCAAACATCAACGCCTGCTTCGTCAAAGGCATTCAAAATAGGTAACCAACGATTGGCTAATTCCGTAAAACCCATGTCCACCAAACCCGCAGGGCGTTGTGGCCAAGGATACATGGTGTGCCACATCAAGGCTCCCGAAAATGTAGCGTGGGCATTGAGGCCAAGGTTTTGAGAGGCTTTTGCAGCCAATTTTAATTGATTTACAGCCCATACGGTTCGGGCTTTGGGGTTGCCTTTTACGGCATCAGGGGCAAAGCCATCAAAGCCAAGGTCGTAAGCTGGGTTTACAGCCACCAATTGCCCTTGAAGGTGCGTAGAAAGCTCGGTAATAACGATGCCTTTTTCGGATAATTTTCCTTTAAGCTCATCGCAATAGGTTTTAGAACTCGCCGCTTTTTCGAGGTCTATGGCACGGGCGTCCCAAGTTGGAATCTGTACGCCTTTGTAACCCAGCCCAGCCACCCAATCGGTAATACTGTCTAGTGAATTAAAGGGGGCGTGATTATCTAAAAATTGTGCTAAAAAAATAGCAGGGCCTTTTATTGTTTTCATTTGTTTTGATTGGTCTTTTTTTTACAAATAAACTACAAAATTTTAAGTCTTGAATCATCTTGTAAAATTATAAAGCTGTTTAATCTTTTAATTTTAGGGTAAAATTAGACTATTTTTTGATTAGACGAAGGTTTTTGAGCCGTAGTGGAACGAGCGTAGCATCGCTACGGTCGATAAAAAAGCTAAAGTCTAGTTGAAAAAGAGTCAATTTTGGCGGAAAGAAATAAGTTTAAACAGCTTTTATTTCAAATTAAGTCGTCAATCAGATTCTTCACTATATTTGCAGCCTATCATAAACAAAAACCTAAGATGAGAAAAATAAAAACGGTCTTGATACTAGCTTTTGTAGGGTTGGTTATTGCGTGCCAAAAAGATGTGCAACCGCCCATAGAAGAAATATCGCCCAATGCCACTGCAAGAATCGCAGCAAGCCCCTACGCCATTGTGGGTAATAAAATAACATTTAATGGGCTAGGTATTCAGTTTATAGGGGCAAATGCCTTTCATTCGTTTGGTGCTGGGGGTAGCGATATGAAACCATGGAAGCTGAATATTGCAAGAGAGTTTGTGGGGAATGTCTAAGAAAACCCACTAACGGGCTGGCCTGTGCTGGATAGTAATGGCTCGTATTTGCATTCATTACAAGCAGTTGTTGATAGTAACCGCTTGGCAGGTAGGGTTACGATTATGTGTCCGTTTCGTTGGAATGGCCTGGAAGCAACAGACTTTACAGGCAAACGCCCAACTCAAACGGCTTGGTTTGCCGACTTTAAATTGAAGTTAAAGCAGTGGGCCCAACTGTTTAAAAATCAGCCTGATGTATGGATAGAGTTATGGAACGAACCTTATCGTTATGACCGTGCCGATGGCTATACCGATGCCATTTGGACGAACGATATGAACCAACTTGTGGCCATTATTAGAAATGAGGGCAATTCTAACATTATTGTTGTACCCTGTGCCGAACAAGGCCAAGACGAAAGCGTTTTGAATAATAAAGGCGTTGCTTTTTTGAAAAATAAAACTAATATTTTGTTTGATATTCATGCCTATGAAAAATGGTTGTTACAAACAAATACAAATATCGACAGCCGTTTACAGGTATTAAAAACCAAAAATCTCCCCGTTATTTTTGGCGAAGTAGCCCCCATAAATGCAGGGGTATTAATGAACCCAAATTATTTTTTGAATGCTGCCCATAGCCGAGGACTATCCATGGCCGCTTGGGTTTGGAAATACGATGGCAACGACCCTGACGCCCTGCTAGATGCCCAAGGATTGCCAAACAACAATGCCAACAATAATTGGGGGAGTATTTACAAGGCAATTGCACTAAAAACAAGAGTACAATAATACACCCTGAGTACTGGGTAATTTTATAAAATGCACCGTAATTTGGAGAATTGCGGTGCATTTTGTTTTTACATCATTCAATGATTAGAAGCCTTTTTCTGTTATAAAGCAAAAATAGGAATTGACATATAGCTGCTAATAGCGAATACCCAATTGTTTATAAATAAAGTGCATCAACCACGCTGGGCCAATCATTAAAAACTGGAGGTCTTTTAAAAACGAGGGCTTTTTGCCTTCTACTTTATGCCCCCAAAATTGCCCAATCCAAGCGGCTATGAAGATAAAAATGGAGAGTTTCCAGAGCGAGAACCCAGCGGTCTGTATGCTTTGGCAAAGATATAAGCAAAAAACAGACACCAGCAACATACCAAGCGATAGGAGCTTTGAAAGCAAAAAATAATAAACCGTGGCAGCCGCCAACAAAACCGTTGCTAGGTTAATATTGATGTTCTGAGACAGGGTTATACCCACAGGAATACTATATACAAGGCCAATAATACTAAAAAAAATAAGGGGAACGCAAATCCAATGAACAGTTTTATTGGTTGGATTTTGATGGCTTTCGCCATATTCGTCTAATAAACTTTGAATACTTCGCATAATAATTGTGGTTAGAGGTTTGATATTTTAGGGTTAATCTAATCATTAATCATGAGATTTTCCTCGTCCCTACCATTTCTTTTTATAGGTTGTATAATCTTTTCGTGGGCCTTCTTTCTTTTTTGGATTTGGGTTTACGTCGCCCAATAATTGTTGAGCCAAATCAGGCCGCTTGAGCTTTGTGAGCCGCTCTCTAATCCAACTTTTGAACTCATTTTTATACCAAAAGAAATAATTATTTTGAATTTGCTTTTCTTCCTTGGTTTTTGCGGTGTGAACGGGCTGTAAGGTATAAGGATGAACGCCCGTGTAATAAATTACCTCGGCGACGGTCATGGGCGTGGGTGTAAAGTCCTGCACTTGCTCTAATCTAAAGCCTAGGTCTTTGGTTTCAGCGGCCAAATTGGCCATGTCTTGCTCTTCACAACCTGGGTGCGAACTGATAAAATACGGAATGAGGGGTTGGTTCAAACCGTGTTTGTCTTGAATTTTATCATACTTTTCCTTGAATTTCCTGAAATACTTAAACCCTGGTTTTCGCATTATCTTTAAAGTGGCATCGGAGGTATGCTCTGGGGCAACTTTTAGTCGGCCCGAAACGTGGCGGGTTATTAATTGCTCCATGTATTCGTCGTGATTGCCGTCTTGGTTGTTTTTGTTAAAATCATCTACCAAGAGGTCGTACCTAACGCCAGAGCCTACGAAGGCTTTTTTTATTTCGGGCAAAGCATCTACTTTTTTGTAAATATTGGTCAGGGGCTTGTGCGAAGTGTCTAAGTTTGAGCAGATTACGGGATTGATACAGCTTGGAGCTTGGCATCTTGCACAAATGGCCTCGTCCTTGCCTTTCATACGGTACATATTGGCCGAAGGTCCGCCTAGGTCGGAGATATAGCCCTTAAATTCGGGGTGTTCTGTGATTTGCTTTACCTCTTTCATAATTGAATCTTCGGAACGAGAGGCCACAAACTTTCCTTGATGTGCCGAAATCGTGCAAAAACTACAACCCCCAAAACAGCCTCGGTGCATATTAACCGAAAACTTTATCATTTCATAAGCAGGAATAGGCCCTCTGTTTTTGTATTTTGGGTGAGGCATTCGGGTATAGGGCAAATCGAAGGATTTATCCATTTCGGTTTCGTCCATCGTTTTAAAGGGCGGATTGATAACCAAAGTTTTGTTTCCAACTTTTTGAAGAATACGATTGGCTTGCCATTTGTTCGATTCTACCTCCACAATCTTGAAATTAGAGGCATATTTCATTTTATCTTTCAAACAAATTTCGTGGCTTGCCAATTCAACGGTTTCCCAAATTTGGTGTGCAGGAACGGTTTTTTCGTCTAAATAAGCAATCTGATTTACGTGTTTTATTTCGTTTAATGGTACGCCACTTTTTACTAATCTTAAAATATCTCTTAGGGGTTGTTCGCCCATGCCATACACCAATAAATCTGCCCCCGAATCCTCCAAAATAGTGGGCATTAAACGGTCTTTCCAGTAGTCATAATGCGTTACCCTACGAAGCGAAGCCTCAATACCCCCCAAAAGTACGGGAACATCAGGATAGATATTTTTAAGAATTTTGGTGTAAACGGTTGAAGCATAGTCGGGCCTGAAACCCGCCTCGCCGCCTGGGGTGTAGCTATCGTTGGAACGCAGTCTTT
>JAYWHL010000057.1:0-4870 GCA_043777715.1 Cytophagaceae bacterium
ACCGATAATTTTATTCACCCAATCATAAAAGCTAGTATTTTGCATTTTATGGTGGCTTATATACACCCATTTGTTGATGGAAATGGCCGAACTGCTAGAACTATTTTTTATTGGTATTTACTAAAAAAAGGGTATTGGCTAGTTGAATATTTGTCTATTTCGAGAGTAATTGCTCAATCAAAAAACAAATATTATAAAGCGTTTGTCTATACCGAAACTGACGACAACGATTTAAGCTACTTTATTCATTATCAGCTAGTTTCGCTCAAAAAATCGTTAGAAGAACTTCAATTTTATGTTAAGAAAAAAACGAAAGAAAAACTACAAGTCATCAATTTTCAGAAACTAAATAATATCAACGACCGCCAAGCAATGGTAATACAAGAATTACATAAAAATCAAGACTGGGTTTTTAACATCAAAGAAATAGAAAATCGTTGTGGTGTATCAAACCAAACCGCTCGAAATGATATTTCGGGTTTATTAACCTTGGGATATATTGAGTTACTAAAAGTTAATGCCAAGGAGCAAAAATATTACAAAAGTGATAGGTTTGACACCTTGATTTAGAAATAGGGATTATTTAAAAGTCTAGGTCTGCCTCATAAAAAAAGGCATTAACAGGTCATAAATGCCTTATTAATGCCTTTTTTATAAGAAAATCAAATCCCCTTACCTCTTACTAACCCTCACTTCGCCTTTTTCTATGCCCTTGGTGTTATCGTCGTAGTGGCGGTCCACCAGTATTTTATAAGGGTCTATGCCTGCCAAGGTGGGTTCTTGGTTTACCATCAGCACAACGCTATTTTCTTTTTTTGTGATTTTGTATTTAGCCAAATACAATACCTTTCGGTCTTTGCCTTTTTTGTCTTTGGCAAAAACGCCGATGTCTATCCAGTCGTTGATGGCTACGTTTTTTTCATTGCCTTTGGCATCGGCTTTGAATTTTTCGGCACTAAATTTCAGCGTAACTTCAAACTTATCTTTGGCCAATTTGCGGTAGGTCATTTTTTCGGCTTTGTTTTCATAGAGGGTAATGTCTTCAAATAAATCCTTGATGATATACTTCAAACTATCAGGCGTAACGGCCCTAAAATGCCCGATTAATTGCTTGGTAGTTGGGTAGTCGTCTCTCATGCCCCATTCTTTTACATAATTGGCTATCCCACGGTTTAGGGTGGCCTCGCCTATATAATCTTGGAGGGCGTTCATCACCACCGAACCTTTGTCGTAATGGATATATTGTTGATTTTCAGTGTATTGTATCGGTTGTTCTTTCTTGGTTTCGCCCGAGCGGCCAAGGAGGTAGCCGTTCAATTCGTTTTTGGTGTAGAATCTAAATTGTTCGTCGGGGCGGTTGTTTTTCAACACCATCATACAGCTATACTGTGCCATGGTTTCTGATAACATGGCCGAGCCTTTTACGCCCGCTTCCGTAACCTGATGCCCCCACCACTGATGAGCTACTTCGTGGGCGGTTACTACATACGTTCGGTTAGATTTCTCTTGGTTTTTGTCGGGTTTGGCCAAAAATCCAGTTTCGTCATAAGGTACCGTATTGGCGAAACTTTGTGCAAAACCATGATAATTTGGCACTTCTAGTACTCGCATTTGGCGATACTGAAACGGCCCAAACTGGCTAGTATAATATTTTAGGGCATCTTTCATGCCCGCCATCATGGTATCTACGTTATAGGCGTGGTCTGGGTGATAATAAACTTCGAGTTTTACATCGTTCCATTTATCACGCTTCACGGCAAACCTCCCCGACACAATGTTATAAAAATTAACCATCGGAGCGTCCATTTTGTAGTGATAATACTTGCGGCCTTTGTCTTCCCATTCTTTTTGTAAATAGCCTGGGGCAATGGCAATTTGGTCTTTATCAGTACCCAAAGTTATCTCAAAACGAATACGGTCGGCATCGTCGTCGAAGAGGTTGTTTTTTAGGGCATATTTATCACTTTGCTCGGGCAGACGTTCTTTGGGTTTTAGGCCATATTCTTTGCGGTCGTCGTCGGTATATAATTCAGCATCATCGCTATAACCCAAAGTAGGAAAAAAGGCTTTGTTATTCATAAACGTTCCATTTTCTACCACATTCACACTGCCGCCGCCTATCACAAAACCTTTAGAGTCGTAGTTAATCTTAAAGGCCAGTTTCATAGAATCGTTGGGGGCAAGGGCTTTGCTGAGGTTATAGATATAAAACCCAAATTTTTTGTGGGTACTATCTCGCTTTACGGTTTGGTCAAAAGCATAAGTAGCGGCCCATTCATCGTCTCGGGGTTCTTGGATAAGTAGCTGATTGATAGGCTTATCTGACTTGTTTTTGAGAATATAATACCCATTAGCCGTAAAATCTCTTTCTTGCGGATATAACTCTACATTAAGTTTTGTCTCTACAATTTTTGGTTGATTAAAACGGTCATACTTGGCTTTTAGCGTAGTTTCGTACTCTTTTTGAGAAGTTTCGGCTTGTTTTTCGGTTTGATAGGTATGCAAAACATTATGGTTATAAAACGTAAAACCTCCTGCTCCCAAAAATAGGATTGTCCCCACCGATGCCAATGCCCACCAAGACTTGGTCATGCGTTGTTTGCCCATTGCCCAACGAGTGCGGAGGTCGGTTTCGGCACCACGGAGTTGTAATAAAATGGCCAAGGCCAAGAAAATAAGCCCCGCACCTAACCAATAGGCTTTCATCCAAAGATAGGGCTGTACGTAATGGCCAAAACCATTAAGGTCGGAAAAACGCCCCAATCCCCCCGAACCGAACTTCCACATGGGGTGTTCTAGCCCAAGTTTACTGATAAACCCTTGACCCACAAACCATACAATGGTAACGATATAGCCTACAAATTTGTCATTAACCAACACCTGTACTAAAAACGTAAGAAATAGTACTTCGATGATGTTCCAAAAGTCGTTGCCCAATACTGATTTTATATACACCATTGGCTCGTAGTGAAAATAGCCCTGAAAGGTTTGGGTAAGCATTCCCAGCACAATAACCCCCAAGTATAGCACGAACATTGCCCCAACCATGGCAAAGAATTTACTGAACAATACGATGGCATCGGGTAGGGGCGTGGCATCGGCAATGAGGTTCATTTTTACTTGGCGTTCTTTCCAAATCAATTCTCCTGCATACATCACGGCAAGAATGGTAAAGAATAGCCCAAAAACCCCCAACGAATCTGTAATGCCGTGGGTGGTGGGATAGGACTGATTATCTTGGGTGGAGTTAATAAAAACGAACATTCCATAAAACAAAACGCCCACGATGATAATCCCAATAAAAGGGCTTTCTTTGAACAAGCCCTTGAAATAAAACTTGGTCAATGTCCAAAAGCGTGTCCAGTTTGCTTTGAAATCGTTGTTTTGATTTACATTAGGAATAGCCATTGCAAAGGCTTCGGCATCGGTTTTTTGGAGTTTGCCTTTTACTCGGCTACCGCCTTTGTCTTGTACGACATTGAAATTAAAAATATAATACAAGAAAAACCAAATACCGCCAGCCACAGCAAGCCATATAAGCCTGTTATAAAGCAACATACCGCTCCATGGTACTTGGATTGTATTTTTTTCGGCGGGTGTCCAATATTCGCTTTGGAGGTTAAAAGCCGCCGTGCCAAAGGGGTCGATATATCCCGCAAGGTCTTTGTTTTCTAGTTGCCCCAAAAGCGAAGTGGCAATCAAATAAAACACGAACATAATCATACCTTGGGTGTATATCATCAACGATTTTCGGCTGATGGCTCCTGCCGAAAAAAATACCGTTCCCATCAAAATACTATTGGGAACAACGATTATCAAAAAGGGATTGATGTAACTCCAAACATCAAAAGGCAGGAGGTTGGCGGTGTCGGCATTAAAAAAATGGCGTTTCCAGTAGCCTGCCATCATGCCCACAATAATTCCCGAAAACACAAACATTAACACCGAAAATGCCCCAATAAACCGCCCCAAAAGGTAGTCGGCCTTGCGGGTTGGCGTACTAAAAAGCAGGGCTTCCATGTTGTGTTCAAAATCTCGAAGCACAGCCACGCCCATAATGGCCGAGATTACGAGTATCAAAAATATATTGGCTACTGTCAAAATATTAGCCAACATCCAAGGGGCGTTTTCTTTGAGTTGGCCACCGCCACCAATAATTTTGATAGATTCTGTACCCGTAAAAATAAAGCCCAAGGCCAAGCAAAGGGCAAAGTATAAATAAGTGGCTGGTCGCTTGCGGCGATAAGCAAATTCAAAACGTATGATTTCTTTTAACATGGGGTAGAAAATTTTAGTAGTTGAGAAGATAGAAGCGAGAAGGTTTATCCGAGAAGTTAGCAAATAGAATACAAGAAAGTAGAAGTTAGCAAGATGCTAATCTTAACTAAATTATTGTTTAATATCGTTAATAACTGCTCTATAATACGCATTCAACATCCTCGAAACCTCTTCTAATTGTATTTGTAATGTGCCAGTATCGGCATAGTTTAAGTCTTGTATTAAAATCAAAAAATATTCTGTTTCATCAAGAGACCCTTGGGCAATATTCAAAAATCTTGCTTTATCCAATTTTGATTTTTTACGAAATCCCTCTACAATATTCGCAGCTATCGAAACGCTACTTCTTCTAATTTGTGAGGTAATTCCAAAAAGCTCATCTTTTGGTAAAGTCTTTGTCATTTTATAAATTTCTAGTACGGTGCTATGAGATTTTTGCCATACCAAAAGGTTTTTGAATGATTTTGATTTTTCCATTTTGGATAATTTATTGGGAAGGTAGAAGTTGAGAATTTGAGAAGATAGAAGTTGAGAATTTGAGAAGATAGAAGTTGAGAATTTGAGAAGATAGAAGTTGAGAATTTGAGAAGAT
>JAYWHL010000058.1:0-4851 GCA_043777715.1 Cytophagaceae bacterium
GTAGCCGTATTTGGACCGTTATTCGTTACCGAAACCGTGTAAGTTACAATTCCGCCTACGTTTGGCTTGGTATTATCCACCACTTTTTTCAGGGTCAAATTAGCCTGTTGTGGCGTAATAATGGCCGCCCCCGTATCGTCTTGGCCATCTTCTGTACCTGTATTTATCTGAGAATCAGGGTCATATTGGTCAGCATCTGTAATTTCGGCTTTGTTGGTAATTTTGTTTGGTAAAGTTACCCTCGTGGCGATGGTCAAAGAAACGATTTCTCCTACCGCAATTTCAGCAATTTTCTTGCTCAAAAGCGTTTGACCAGTAGCCGTAAAGTCTGCCGAATTTACAAGCGTAAGTCCTGCTGGCAATACGTCCGTAACTCGTACATTCGTTGCTTTGCTTGGGCCAGCGTTGCTTACTTTGATGGTATAAACAATGACGTCTCCCACATTCGGGCTGCCCGTACTTACTACTTTTTCGAGGCTTAAATCTGCCTGTTGGCCGCCAATCGTAACTGCTCCAATATCGTCTTGGCTATCATTTGTACCTGTATTTGGTTGAGAATCAATATCAAACTGGTCAGATTTCGTAATTTCTGCTTTGTTGGTTATTTCTCCATTTTGTGTAACCCTAGCCTGAAAACTCAAGGTATCGGTTTTGCCTACTTTGAGGGTATCAATCAATCGGGAGGTAAGCGTACCAGAAATTAACGTAAAATCTGTACTGCTCACAAAGGCCAAGCCAGTTGGCAAAACATCTTTTACTTGAATCCCCGTTCCTGTATCTGTACCATCGTTTCTTACTACTAATTTGTAGGTAATGATGTCGTTTACGTTAGGGGCTTGCTTGTTTACTAACTTAGCCAAGCTCAGATCTGCTTGTTTTACTCTTACTTTGGCCAAATCGGTATCGTCTTCGCCATTTTCTGTACCATTGTCTGGCGTAGAATCCGAGTCGGGTTGGTCGGCTTTCGAAATTTGTCCTTTGTTGGTAATAATGCCAGTGCCTGTAACTTTGGCAACGAATTTCAACGAAACGGTACTGTCTTTTTTCAGATTTGGAATATTAGCCAAAAGCGTTCCTGTGGTGTTGGTAAAGTCGTTAGACGATACAAAAACCAATCCCGCAGGCAATACGTCTTTTACCTGAATACCCGTGGCCAAACTTGGGCCTCTGTTACTTACTTTTATGGTATAAGTTACGTTTTCGTTGCGGTTGATGGTAGAATCAGAAACCGCTTTTGTTAATGACAAATCTATCAATTGACCGCCCAAAATGGCTGCATCGGTGTCATCTTCGGCATTATCTGTACCATTGTTTGGGGTAGAATCTTTGTCAAACTGGTCGGTTTTGCTAATCTGTGCTTTGTTGGTAATGCTTCCCGAAACATCAACTCTGGCCACAAAAGTCAAAGCCTTTGGCGTACCCACGGCTATTGATGGAATTTTGGCCACAAGCGTTCCTGCATTATTCACAAAATCGGCACTACTTACAAAACTCAAACCTGCTGGCAAAATATCTTTTACCTCCACATTGGTAGCCGTGTTTGGCCCAGCGTTGGTTACAGTCAAAGTATAAGTTACATTAGAACCCACCGTTGGGGCAGTATTACTCACAATTTTTTGTAAACTCAAATCTGCTTCTTGCGAGGTAATATTTACATTTCCTGTATCGTCTTGGCCGTCGGTTACGCCTGTATTTACCTGAGAATCAGGGTCAAACTGGTCAGCTTTGGTAATTTCTGCCGAGTTTTTGAGCGTTCCATTTTTCGTAACTCTTACTTTTACCACAAAACTTATCGTTCCACCAATGGCAATACTGGCCACCGTACTAGATGTCAGCGTATCGCTAATAGCCGATTTCGTAAAGTCTGGAGACGACACAAACGCTAGGCCGCTTGGCAAATAGTCTTTTACCTGTACGTTGGTAGCCACACTTGGCCCTGCGTTTTTAACAGCAATGGTATAAAGCAAGGTATCGCCTACGTTCGGACTGGTTTTATCAACGGTTTTCAACAAACTCAAATCGGCTTGTTGGCCACCTATCAATACCGAACCAATATCGTCTTGACCATCGTTCGTGCCTGTATTTGGTTGAGAATCAGGGTCGAACTGGTCAGACTTCGTAATTTCTCCTTTGTTAATAATCTGTCCGTTGGCTTTTACTTTAGCCACAAATCTTAATGTATCCGAATTTGCACCTGCGGCAATATTGGCTATCGTTCTTGAAACGAGTGTTCCGTTGAGGTTATTAAAATCGGCACTACTTACAAAATCTATGCCCGTTGGCAACACATCGTTTACTTGTACGCCCGTTGCAGCATCTGGCCCTGCATTTCTGATAACCAATTTGTAAATAATGTTATCATTTACGTTTGGCGAGGCATTGCTTACCAATTTGGTTAAACTCAAATCTGCCTGACGAACTCGCACAATGGCATCGTCGGTGTCGTCTTCGGTTTTGTCGGTGCCGTTGTTTGGCGTAGAGTCTGGGTCGGGCTGTTGGGCATTCGATATTTCGGCAATGTTCCTTATTTTTCCTGTACCTGTTACCCTAGCCACATACGTTAGATTCACGGTTTCGCCTACTGCAATCGGATTTAATAGCTTACCAATCAGGGTATTAGCTAGGTTTGTCAAATCCGAACTACTCACAAAAGCCAAACCTACGGGCAACTGGTCTTTTACCTCTACGCCCGTGGCCACGCTTGGGCCAGCGTTGGTAACGGCAAGGGTATAAGTTACCAAACCGTTTGGATTTACGATAGAATCGCTTACTGATTTTACCAAACTTAAATCGGCCTGTAAGCCTCCAATATTCACGGCATCGGTATCGTCTTGGCCGTCTTCTGTACCGCTATTTGGTTGAGAATCAGTATCAAACTGGTCAGATTTCGTGATTTGGGCTTTGTTGGTAATACTACCCGAAGCCGTTACTTTGGCAACAAAGGTCAGGTTTTTAACTGCCCCAAATTGTAAAGAACCAATATTAGCTTTAAGGGTATCGCCCGTAGTCGATTTTGTAAAGTCGGTACTGCTTACGAATTGTAAACCTGCTGGCAATACGTCTTTTACTTCAACATTGGTAGCCGTGTTTGGCCCATTATTACTCACGGCAATCGTATAAATTACGTTGCTGTTTACATTCGGTTTGGTATTATCTACGGTTTTCTTCAAACTCAAATCTGCCACTTGGCTTGTTAAACTTGCCGAACCTGTATCGTCTTGGCCGTCTTCTGTACCTGTATTTACCTGTGAATCAGGGTCAAACTGGTCGGCTTTTGAAATTTGAGCTTTGTTTATTATCGTTCCCGAAGCTATTACTTTGGCTTTGAATGTCAAAGCCAAAGATTCGCCTACGTTGATACTGGCTAGGTTTCTGCTCGTTAATGTTCCCGCAATGTTTGTAAAATCTGTACCTCCGCTCACAAAACTCAATCCTGCTGGTAGCACATCGCTTACGGCTACGTTGGTAGCGGGGCTTGGGCCAGCGTTGGTTACTTGTATGGTATAGGTTACCTCGTCTCCAACGTTTGGTGTTGGGTTGCTCACTATTTTGGTCAAACTTAAATCTGCCTGTTGGCCGCCAATCGTTACGCTACCTATATCGTCTTGACCATCATTCGTACCTGTATTTGGTTGAGAATCAGGGTCAAAGGTATCCGATTTTGTAATCTCGGCTTTGTTGGTAATTGCCCCGTTGGCCGTTACTCTTGCTTGAAAACTCAAAGTATCTGTTTTACCGACTTTCAGGGTATCAATGTTTCTTGAGGTCAAAGTACCCGATGTTAAAGTAAAGTCTGGGCTACTCACAAACAACAAACCTGTTGGCAATACGTCTTTTACTTGAATATTACTAGCGGCATCTGTACCGTCGTTTCTTACCACCAATTTGTAGGTAATAATATCGTTTACGTTCGGTGCTTGTTTGCTTACCAGTTTGGCCAAACTCAAATCCGCTTGTCTAACTCTCAAAGTAGCATCGTCGGTATCGTCTTCGCCATTTTCTGTACCGTTGTCTGGGGTAGAGTTAATGTCTGGTTGGTCGGCTTTTGAAATTTGAGCCTTGTTGGTAATCTTTCCTGTGCCAATTACTTTGGCCGTAAACATCAACAACTTGGTCGAATCTTTCTTCAAACTTGGAATATTAGCCAAAAGCGTACCTGCCGAATTAGTAAAATCGTTTGATGAAACAAATTGCAAACCTGCTGGCAAGGCATCTTTTACCTGAACACCCGTGGCGTTACTTGGCCCAAGGTTGGTAACACGTATCAAATAAATAACGTTATTGTTACGGTTCACTAAGGTATCAGATACTTCTTTGCTCAACACGAGGTCTATCAACTGCCCACCAATCACTGCCGAATTGGTATCGTCTTCGCCGTTGGTAGTGCCGTTGTTTGGTGTAGAATCTCCATCAAACTGGTCAGATTTACTAATCTCTGCTTTATTGATAATCGTTCCCGAAGCATCTACTCTGGCCACGTAGGTCAAAATCTTTGGCGACCCAACGGCCACTGACGGAATATTGGCCAATAATGTACCTGCTGTGTTTGTGAAATCGGCACTACTGATAAAGGTCAGACCTGCGGGTAAAATATCTTTTACTTGTACGTTGGTGGCAATATCTGGCCCAGCGTTGGTAACAGTCAAGGTATAAGTAATATTAGAACCCACCGTTGGCGTGGCATTGCCCACCACTTTTTGTAAGCTCAAATCCGCTTGTTGTGGCACTACCAACACACCTCCCGTATCGTCTTGGCCGACCAGTTTGACCCTGATTCTCAGCCAAATACAGGTACAGAAGACGGCCAAGACGATACGGGAGGTGTGTTGGTAGTGCCACAACAAGCGGATT
>JAYWHL010000059.1:0-4838 GCA_043777715.1 Cytophagaceae bacterium
GCACCCGTTGTGCCAGGCGTGCAGTTGGCTGATATTGCTGGAGGTTCGTATATGACCGTAATTGGCACGCTTGCCGCCCTACAAGCACGCCATAACACTGGGCTTGGCCAACACGTAGATATTTCCATGACCGATGCTGTAATGCCTTTGTTATCAGCCGTTTATTCCTTGTATTCGGGTATGGGTGCGGCCATTCCGAGGGGGCAACTCCCGCTTTCGGGCGGAACAAGCAACTATCAGGTATATGCCTGTGCCGACGGTAAATATGTGGCATTAGGCACACTAGAACCCAAGTTTTGGAATCAGTTTTGTGATATTGTAGAAAAACCCTCATGGAAAACCCAACTACTGGCCACACCAAGTGTTTTGGCCGAAATTTCAGCCCTCTTTATCGCTAAACCTCAAAGTTATTGGCTAGAAATTGGCCTAAAACATGACTTGCTCATTTCTCCAGTTTATGACCTCCCAGACCTCGAAAACGACCCTCATCTATTGGCCCGAAAAATGATTGTAGAGGTAGAACACCCCGTTTTGGGCAAACTCAAACAAATTGGGATTCCTATAAAATTTTCTGAAACTCCTGCCCAAATCGCCTGGGCCGCTCCAAGTTTAGGGCAAGATACAGATACCTATTTTTGAGGAATATCCACTTGGCTTTCTCGTGGTTGGTAAGCCATCAACCACGGAAAAGGAAATTAGGTGTAACGCAATTCTCCCGAATTGCGGGGACTGCAATTCGGGAGAATTGCGTTACATTTTTACAAAATTGTCTAGTACTCAGTCAGTTAACTTGACCACCGTTGTCATAATCACCTGATTATCAAACTTATAGCATACGAATTTCACTTACGACTACTTAAACTAACCAATATCAAAAAATGAAATTTTACAAATATCAAGGTACAGGCAATGATTTTGTGATGATAGACGACCGTTCCGAAAGTTTTGATGCCAGCCCCGCAAATATCTCCAAAATATGCCACAGACGTTTTGGCGTGGGAGCAGACGGCCTGATATTATTACGCAACGACCCCAACTATGATTTTAGAATGGTGTATTTTAACGCCAACGGCCAAGAGGGTTCAATGTGTGGCAATGGCGGGCGATGTACCGTGAGGTTTGCTTATGATTTGGGTATTGTTTCAGAAAGTATCAACTTTATTGCCATAGACGGCCCGCATACGGCCTCGGTTTGTGAAGAAGAGATTTTTTTACAAATGCAAAACGTAAGCCAAATAGAACACCACGCCGAATATGATTTTATGAATACAGGTTCGCCACATTACGTAACCTATTTTGGAGATTTAGAAATGCTTGATGTTTTTGAAAAAGGCCAGCAAATTAGATATTCTGACGAATGGGCAAGCAAAGGCGGAACGAACGTAAATTTTGTTCAAGTAATTGATAACGAACGCATTGCCGTAAGAACCTACGAACGGGGTGTTGAGGACGAAACCTATTCTTGTGGCACGGGCGTAACGGCAGCGGCATTGTCTGCCCATATAAAGCATGGCCTTTTGGACCCTATTAATATCAAAACATTAGGGGGTAACCTAAGGGTTTCGTTCTTGAAAGACGAACACGGTTTTAGTAATATTTACCTGATAGGCCCTGCCAAAAAAGTGTTTGAAGGATTGTTAAGCGGAGTATAATACCCCCGTTGGAGCGGTTTTTGAACCTTTCCAACGGGAATAATTTAGATAACGACATTGATAAATCGTACGGTATGCGTGGCATGCCTATTCTATTGTGATAATAAGGCGTGCCACGCATAATTGAAAACAAAATAGCAATGTCGTTATCAAATTTATCTACAAACAAAAACAAATTGATGATTAGACAAGCCACCTCCCACGACATCAAAGCCTTGGCCGACATTGGCCTGACTACTTTTCTTGAAACGTATGCCCACCTAAACACGCCCGAAAATATGGAAAAATACCTTGTAGGTAAATTTACAGAAGAATCCATCGGGCTAGAAATGAACGAAACTGGGACTATATTTTTGGTTGAGGAAGAACACCAAGCATTACTATCTTATGCCAAAATGAGGGTAAATTTAACCGAAATGCCCGACCCCAAAGCCATAGAACTAGAGCGATTTTATGTAAAAAAAACAGCACAAGGCCAAAAGTTAGGCAAAAAAATGATAGATGCTTGTATAGAAATGGCCAAAAACCAAGATTTTAATCTTTTTTGGCTTGGTGTTTGGGAACATAACCACAAAGCCATTGGTTTTTATGAAGCCATGGGCTTTACACAATTTGGCAAGCACGTTTTTCAGTTGGGAGATGATGCCCAAACCGATTTTTTGATGAAAAAACAGATTTAGGCAACACTTCACAAATAAGTAGTCCAGACAAAATAATCCCTGTTATTCTTTTTTATAAATGCCTGATAACGTGCAGTTTGTAAGTCCTCCCTACTGGGGAGGACGGGGCTGGCCTTCCAGTAGGTGGGGCTACTTATCAACCACGCTACCTCACATACCGCTCAAAAAACTCATAAATTCGTAGTAATCTATCAACTCGTTGCCTTACGTTGCCACTCCTCGACAACTCATGCGTACCGCCTGGCATACGCACATATTCTACTTCTTTACCCAAGTATTTCAGGGTTTTATACATCATTTCGCTTTGGATTACACCCGTTCGGAGGTCGTTTTCGCCATGTTTTATCAAAAAAGGCGTTTTGATATTTTGAACATAGCTATAAGGCGACTCTCGGTTGATGATGGCCATGTCTTTGGCTATCCACGGTAATCCAAAATAATTAGGAACAAGCCGCCAAGCGTTGCCTTCGCCCATAAATGTTTTTAGGTCATAAACGCCCCGTTGGGCAAAAGCGGCCTTAAAACGATGGTCGTGGGAAATAATCCAAGCCGTAAGATACCCCGCATAACTTCCGCCCGTAATTACCTGTCGGGCGGTGTCGGCCCAAGACTCTTTAGCGGCATCGGCACAGGCCGCCAAAACATCGTTGGCAGGGCCAGTTCCCCAATCTTGATAATTTGCCCACTGAAAATCTTTGCCATAACCCCCTGACCCTCTTGGATTTGCATAAACAACGCCATAACCATTGGCACAAAAATATTGATGTTCGTGCCACATCGAAGCCTCCCCTGGCCCCCACATGGCTGTTGGCCCACCGTGCATATTGAGCAATAAAGGGTATTTTTTCCCCGATTCCATTTGGCTAGGTTTCATAATCCAGTATTCAATAAGTTGCCCTTTTTCGTTTTTGAAACTACGTTTTTCGGGGAAACTCAAGGCTTTGTTTTTCAACCATTCGCTATTGTGGGTAGTTAATACCTTAGCGTTTTTCATCTGTAAATCAGCCACATACAACTCCGCAGGATTAGAAACCTCCGTTTTTACAAACACGATTTTATCTGCCCCAACATCAAAACTGGTAATACCACTTTCAAAATCCGTGAGTTGTTCAATTTTTTTGGTCTGAATATCCAATCGATACAGCGGATTTCCACCGTTCGACGAGGCCACAAAATACAGAAATTTACCGTCTTTTGACCACGTAAGATTCCCCGCCGACCTATCAAAATCTATCATTATTTTATCACTTCCATCGGCCTTGGCCACAAACAAATTACCATAACCCATCGTACCAATTTTTGACCCCGTAAAAGCCATTGTCTTACCATCAGGCGAAATTTCGGGCGAATTATAGTTCATCGTTTTGTCGGCTATAAGGTATTTTAGCCCCCGCCCATCGGTATTAAAACTCACAATGGCCGAAGCCTGTTCTCGGTCGGGGTGTTGCAGGGTGTCTGTTCCGCAAGTTGCCAAAAAACCTTTGTCATTGGGTAGCCAAGTTGCAAAATCATACGACCAAAACCCTTTGGTAAGTGGATAGGCTTTGGCGTTTTCTTTTACATCAATCATCATTAAATGACTAAAATAAAACTCGGTTTGCGTACTTGCTTCTCCTTGAAAATTGAGCCTATTAAAAACCTTAGCTTTTTTATCTTCTTCGTCTTTTGACAAATAAGCCCTTATTTCCTCGATACTCCCGTTGGGATTTGCTTTTATTTTTTTGTCGGGCATCAAAAAAGCATTATCCTTAAAGCCAGGTTTTTCTAAACTCCATCGAGGCAATTCTTTTCGAGGATTAAAGAGCGAATCTTTCAGTAAGTCGCTCATTGACAGGCTCGTAGAAAATAAAATTTTCGTACCATCAATACTCCAACGAGGCGAACTTGCCCCATATTTTAGGTCGGTGAGTTGATAGGCTTCTCCGCCGTCGAGGGGCATTACAAAAATCTGACTCGTAGATTTTACATTCCTTACAAACGCCAACGATTTACCATCGGGCGAAAAACTAGCCTGTCTTGCACTCACATTCCCTCTTGTAATGGCTTTTGAAGACTGAAAATCAGTAAGCCAAAGGTGCAGCCGATAATCAGAATCTAGCTTATCGGTTTCGTTGGTTTCCAAGGTCTGAACGTTGTAAATGGCTTTTTTGCCATCGGGCGAAAGATGAACAGCCCCAAGGGGTTTTAGTTTTTGGAGGTCGGTTACTAATATTTTCTCTTTGGGTGTTTGGGCAAATGTCTGAACATTGACCATCAAAAAAATAAGGATTGATAAAGGTTTTTTCATGTGGTTGAGAGCGTTAGCTTTTTTTTGAAAATAGGAAAAGACAAGTAATAAATCTTGGCTGGTATATTTACGTAAATTTATCAATTTTTGCACCATGTCCAAAGTATATATTCAAGACAAAACTTTTGAAAAACTAGATTTCACAGAAAATTATCTACAAAATGGCGAATACGAAAACTGTATTTTTACGAACTGCAATTTTGCCAATGGCGATTTGTC
>JAYWHL010000060.1:0-4836 GCA_043777715.1 Cytophagaceae bacterium
AAGATAGAATATAGAAGCGAGAAGATAGAATGGCAATACATTGATAATCAGAGTATTATTAAATTCGATAACCCCAATTATTTAGTGTCAAGTACTTAAGTAGGTTGAAGGTAAAAAGTTTAAGGATTAAAAAAATTCTGCAATCCTAAAAAAATCATTAAATCCTGTTCTGCCTTTGCGGTAAAATTATAACAATGCCAAAAAATATTTTATGATAAAATTCAATCAAATAATTATTGTTTTGTTTGTAGTTGCTATACTGACAGGCCAACAATCAGCAGCACAAAAAAAGAAAAAAGACAGCCAAGCCAGCACCGAAAAACTCGCCGAGGCCGAATTTAATCTTACCGAAGGCATGAAGTTTATCATGATGGAAGACTACGCCAAGGCCATTGCTCCCCTGCAAAAAGCCCTTGACATTGCCCCCGACAACGCTGGGCTTAATCACGCCATGGCCGAAGCATACATCAAACAAAACGATTTGACCAAAGCCCTGCCATTTGCCGAAAATGCTTATCAGGGCGACAAAACCAATAAATTTTATATCGTTGCACTGGCCGATATTTATGTTCAAAAAAAGAAATATCCCGAAGCCGAAAAACTATATAAATCGTTGTTGGAACAATATCCCACAGAGGCAGAATATGGCCTTGAACTCGCCGCCATTTATCAGTTTCAAGACCAATGGCAAGAGGCCATAAAAGTGTATGACAAGGTAGAAAAACAAGTAGGCGTAAACGACGAACTGAGCCATCAGAAGCAAATGATTTGGCTTAAAAATAATAAAATTGAAGAGGCCATCAAAGAAGCCGAAAAATTGATAAAATCAGACCCCACCGAGCCAGATTTTATGATAGATTTGGTTGAACTGTTAATGACTAACAATAGAATTGACCAAGCCCAACCTTGGCTAGAAAAAATATTAAAACTAGACCCACAAAATGCCCAAGCTCATGTAATGTTGGCCGAAAGCTATCGCTCGAAAGGAGACCTTGAACGCTGCGACCAAGAACTAAACATTGCCTTCAACGACCATGGTTTAGACCTGACCACAAAGGCAAAAATCTTAATGAGTTATGCCGCCATGAGTACCAACGAATCATCAAAAGATAAAGCAATAGCCCTAGCAAAAGTATTGATAAAGGTTCACCCAAAAGAAGCCAAAGGCTATATTATTTATGGCGATTTATTATTGAGCAAAAACCAAAAAAGCCCTGCCCGAGATGCCTACGCCAAAGCCCTGAGACTAGACAAATCGGTATTTGAACTTTGGGCAAGGGTAGTACAATTAGACCAAGAGTTGATGCAGGCCGATAGCTGTTTGGTACATTCAGAGGAGGCGATAGAGGTGTTTCCAAACCAACCGATTTTTTGGTATGCCAATGGTACAAGTCATTATTTTAGGAAAGATTTTAAAGAAGCCGCTTCGTCATTAGAAGAAGCCCGCCGCCTAGCCACCGCCAACAGCGACCGCCAAAGCGATGCCTACCGTTTGGCAAGGTTTATTAACGGCCTTTTGGGCGATACCTACAACAGTATGGGCAAACATAGCAAGTCGGACGAGGCTTATGAGGCCGCCCTTGTTGATGACCCCAACGACGACCACGTGCTTAATAATTACAGTTACTTTTTGTCTTTGCGTAAAGAAAAATTAGTATTGGCCGTAGAAATGGCCGCCCGATTGGTAGAAAAACACCCCGACGACGGCACCTATCTCGATACCTACGCATGGGTTTTGTACGTAAATAAAGAATATGCAAAGGCAAGGTTATTTCTTGAAAAAGCCGTTGCCAACAACAAAAACAATAGTGGCACCATTGTAGAACATTATGGCGATGTACTATTCCAATTGGGCGATAAAGACAAAGCCATTGAACAATGGAAAAAGGCAAAAACGATGCCAGGAGGAAGCCATTTACTTGATAAAAAAATAATGAGCGGCGTGCTGATTGAGCAATAAATTATCTATCTAGTCTTAGAAAAATCCCCAAATGAACCTATCTAACTTGTTTTTAAGAAATTTTCAGAAATATTATCAGGTATTACTCTTGGCTATTTTGTTGGTTTCGGCTTCTTGTAAAAAACAAAAACTACAAAAGTCGGATACCGAGGGGCTTTTAACCAAAACCGAAGCCACCAAAGACTCCCTTGTGGCAAATGTGCCTATCCCAGAAACGCCCCAAACTGTGCCAGTACAAAACCCAAAAACCGAAGAAGACCTCAAATCAAAAATAGATGAGATTGATTTTGAGTATCTTAGCTCTCAATCTAAAATTTCGTTTAAGTCGAAAGACCAAAATATTGACGATGCCAACATTAGTTTTAGAATGAAAAAAGATAGCATTATATGGTTTAATGTAAGGGTAGCTATTTTAGATGTTGCCCGTGGAATTATTACCCAAAAAGGTATTTCGTTGATGGATATGTACCACAAAACGGCCTATCAGTTTAATTATGATTCTTTGAGTAAACAATTTGGCGTAAAGCTAGACTTTGGGCTTATTCAGTCGGTAATTGTGGGGAATATGCCCATTCGTAAAAAGCCCCGTGAAGTTCGCCGTGAAAAAGACTATCTCTTATTAAAACAAAACGAAGGTAAAATCATGGTGGATAATTATATTGGCGAGGGCAACCGAAAGTTAAAAAAACTATTAGTCCAAGACCAACCCACACAAAATACTTTGAAGATGGAGTATGATGATTTTCAGAGTTTGAATGCCTTTTTATTTCCATATAATAATCTGCTAACACTTGATTATCAATCGGATACGGATAAATTGTTTTATCAAACGGTTATTAGAATCAAACATAAAAAAGTAGAATTACCAAGCCAGCCACTCACATTTCCGTTTGTGATACCCGCCAGCTATGACCGAAAGTAATTGATAATGAAAGCACCAAGAACTACATATTATTTATCAAAAAAAACCAATAGGCGTTTTGTTGTTTTGTTATTTTTGTGCTTTTTTTTGGTAGTTAATTATAGTTTTGCACAACGAAAAACCCGCCAGCAATTGGAGCAAGAAAAACAGCGAAATCTCCAAAAAATCAATGAACTCAATCAAGTGCTTGACAAAACGGCAAGTCAGAAAGTGGCTAGTTTGGGGCAAGTAAAGATTTTGAATAGAAAAATTGATTTACAAACTCGCCAGATAGATTTATTGTCGGATAACCTGAATGTGATTGAAGACGAACTCGGCGAGTTGAACCAAGCCACCACCAACCTTAGCCACGACCTCCAACAGCTAAAGCACGAGTACGGGAAGATGATTTTTGAGGCTGCCAAAAAGAATAATTCGTTTAATAGGCTTACGTTTTTGTTTTCGGCAAGGAGTTTCAACGATTTTTCGATGCGGTACCAATATCTCAAACAATATACCGAATCTCGCAAAAAGCAAGTTACCCAAATGGAGCGAGTTCGTAACTTGCTTTTTGCCAAACAGGCAGGCATAAAAACCCGAAAAGTAGAGCAAGAACAAGTGTTGGTAAGCAAGGTTTCGGAAACTAAAAGTCTTGAAAACCTAAAGCAAAAACAATCTCAGACCGTACAGCAACTAAGCAAACAAGAAAAAAACATACAGTCCGAACTCCTAGAGCGTAAAAAAGCGGTGGCTTTACTTGATAACAGAATAACCAGTATTATCGAAAACGAAATAGCCGAAAGCCGCCGCCGAAGCGAACGCCGCAAGGCATCAAGAATGGCCCGCCAACAAAGAGAATCAGAGGCAAGAGAATCCCGTGAAGCCAAAGAAAGAGAACGGGAACTAGCTGAAAACAAGAATGGTACAAAATCAAAAGCCCCTGCAAAAACCCCCGAAGTTAGAACTCCCGAACCCGAAGCCAAGCACAACGAAGTGGCCATGGACGAAGAAGAAGTAACGCTGGCGTCGTCGTTTTCTAAAAATAAAAACCGATTGCCTTGGCCCGTAAATGGCAAAATAACAGAAGGTTTTGGCAAACACCAACATTCTGACAGGGTGTTTTTAGACAACAATGGCGTGGACATAGAAACCCAAGCGGGGGCGGCCGTAAAATGCGTTTTTGATGGTATTGTGCTTAATGTAACCAATATTCAAGGCAATGGCACCATGATTATCGTGCAACATGGGCAGTATTTCACGGTTTATTCTAACCTCGGCAATGCCAACGTAAGCAATGGCCAAAAAGTAAAAGCCCGAGAAGTGATAGGAACATTGGGCAGCAACCGAGAAGGCAATGCCGAAATGAATTTTCAGGTTTGGAAAAACGCCCAAAAAATGAACCCCGAAGGCTGGCTTGGCGATAGGTAGGGGGGTGGTGGTAAATTTTAATAGACAAAGCAATGAGAATCAAATCGTTAAAAATCAAGAATGCCTTTTTGGGCTGGGAAATTGAAGAGGTTGTTTTTCCTTCAAACCTTACGCTATTGGTTGGGGTTTCGGGCGTTGGAAAAACCCAAATTTTAAGAGCTATTGATGTTTTACAAGATATTGCCTATGGCAAATCAATCAATGGCTTTGAATGGCATGTTGTTTTTTCAACTGTTTTGGGCAAAGAGTTTACTTGGGAAGGGGCTTTTTCTGTGATTGAAGATAATAAAAAATCACCTAAAAGCCTTTTATACGATGGCGAGAACGAAATAAAACCAACAATACTATTTGAAAAATTAAAGGAATCAAATGATTCATTTAATTTAATAGATAGAAGCAAAGAGGCCATTTATTTTAACAAAACCCCCATGCCCAAACTTTCTTCTACCCAATCTATGGTACATACTTTGAAAGAAGAAAAAAGTATCAAGGAAGTAGTAGATGAGTTTGCCAAGATTTTGTTTAAAGACCATACACATAGAGAGGG
>JAYWHL010000061.1:0-13783 GCA_043777715.1 Cytophagaceae bacterium
ACAACTGCTGATAAAAACAATCGAATCTTGTCAGGGTTTCCAGGGGTAGGTGCCCAAATTACGTCATTGTTCAGAAATGGGGTTTATAATGAAAGCGTACATTCTGTTTTTGTAGGAGACGAGGCTAAATTTGGAGAAAACCTAATCGTAAATGCGGGAATCAGACAAGACTGGATAAATCTTGATTTGAGCGAAGACCGTTACCAATACCAAAAAACATTGAACGCTGGAAGCAACCCAACCAGACAAGTAAAACATAAAGGGCTTAATTATTCGACTGGTTTGAATTTTTTAACCAACGAAAAATCAGCCATTTATGGAAATTATATTCATGCCTATCGAGCACCCGACTATTCGTCATATACTACTGTTGTTTATGGCTTCAAACTTCCTGATGGTTCAATTTCTCCGCTCAATTCAAACGCAGCCACCGCCGCCACAGCCCCACAATTAGATGCCCAAGGGCGACCAATCTATACAACTTCATACATCGACGATAACGAAATCATTAACTCTTTTGAAGTAGGGTACAGAACATCGTTTGGAGATTTTGGTTTTGATGGAGGGTTATTTTACAATACCATTAAAAACCGATTGGTATCCACTTTTATTGGTGCAACGGCCGTTTCTGAACCAACGGGTGATAACCTCGTGAAAGGAGGAGAATTTAGCTTGACGTGGACTCCTAGAAGTATCAAAGGATTATACATGAGAACATCAATAACCTCTCAATCAGCTACTTACACAAAATATGATTATAAAAATCGTGAATTAGACCCCGCCACAAATACGACAGTTACCAAATTATACGACCTAACCGACAACAAAGTAGCAAACGTTCCTCCCACGATTTGGAATTTTTCTATCGGATACGAAGCTAAACAATGGGGATTTAATTTCAATAATAATTATTTGGGGGAACGCCCCGCCGATGCTTTTAATACGATGAATTATAATTCTTACTCGTTGGTTGATGCCAATTTGTATTGGAAAGAACAAGTATCAAAAACATCGACCGTAAAAGTTAAATTTTCTTTTTATAATTTATTGAACAATCAAAGTGCCAGTAACGTAATTAGTGCTGCTACCGATAATGCCTTTTTGGTGGCAAAACGCAATAACTATGCAGGCAACTTTGCAAATGTAAGGGGCGTTCCGTTGATACCTAGAAGAGGATTTTTGAGTTTGGAGTTTAATTTTTAGAAATAATTAAAGAAAATGGTTCTCAATCCGAGAACCATTTTTACCTTTTTATGAAAACAATCTCCGATATAGAAACAAAGCCTAATTATGAAGGTTGGAAAATGGTTGGCCTTTTGTTCTTGATATATTCATCAAGTACGGTTTCGACCAACTGTCTGTCATTATTTTACCCAAAATTAAAGGAAGAATTTGGCTGGACGAATGCCCAAGTGGTTTTACCAAATGCCATGTATTTTATTTATATCGCTTTGCTTTCGCCCGTTATTGGTTTTGTTTTAACTAAAATTACGCCAAAAAAACTTATCATTACAGGCGTTTTACTTGCCGTGGTTTTAACGATATGGTTCTCTGTGATGACCACTTACTTAGAATTTCATCTTATTTTCTTTTTGTTTTCATTGGCCATTGCCTGTGGCGGAATGTTACCCAGTTTAACCATCATCAACAATTGGTTTTACAAAAAAAAAGGATTAGCCACAGGACTTTTGTTAATCGGGTCAAGTTTTGGCGGAATCGTCCTACCTCAAATTGCAAGGTATTTTATCGATAATTATACATGGAGAATCGGTGGAATAAGTGTAGCCATTTCTGCATTTTTATTGGGTATTATTCCTGTCATTTTCTTAAAAAATAGCCCAAACGAAGAAAAAAGGGCAGATAACATACAGCAAGAATATCTCAAAACTGACGAAATTCCATTTTCGTACCAAAAATTACTAACCTCTCCCCTATTCATTCTCCTCATTTTTATAACGGCCTCATTTTGGTTTTGTGGCTTCGGGATTCTCCAAAACCTCATTTTGTATCTAACCCAAGACTGTCATTTTACACTATTAAAAGCAGCTGGAATTATGGGTTTATTTTCAATCAATTCCATGATTGGCAAAATCACTTTTGGGTATTTGAGCGACCGTTACAATAAAATAACCATCTTGTCGCTTACCACAATTTCAATCATTATTGGGTTAATACTTTTACAACTCACGGCGTTTAACAGCAACTTTGCTTATCCTTTTGCCGTGGCTTATGGTGTTGGATATTCTGGAGCTTTCACGATGATTCAAGTAACGGTTTCAGAATTTTATCGAGGCCCACATTTCAGTAAAGTTTTAGGCGTTGTAAGTTCACTCGATGCCATTGGAGGCTTTTTGGGTGTGTTTTTAATGGGAAAACTTTCAACTCATTTTGGAAGTTACGAATGGCCAATTTATCTTCTGATTTTGGTCGCAACAATGGCTTTGATTTTGTCTTTTTTCTTGAAATCAATCTACAATAAACAAATTTCACAAAAAGCATAAACGCTTGGAATAGCTCAAAAAAAACAAACCCATGATTACAAATCAGTATCAAATCATTATTGTTGGGGCAGGGTCGGCAGGTATGATTTGTGCCATTGTGGCAGCCCAAAAAGGTAAGAAAGTATTGGTAATCGAAAAAACAAATGAGATTGGCGGAACACTCCATATTACGGCAGGACATTTGAGTGCGGGCGGTACAAAAAGACAAAAAGAGAAAGGAATTGAAGATAACCCCGAAGCACATTATGACGATGTGATGAAAATTTCGAGGAATACAGCCACAGATTATATCGTAAGATTGGCTACTCAAAAAGCCCCCGAATTGATAGATTGGCTAGAGGAACAAGGTTATAACTTTGACCCTGAATCTCCAAAAATTATTTATGGCCACGTACCGTATTCCACGCCAAGAACCTATTTTGGAGGCCAAGACTATGCAGGGAAAACGATAAATGGAGCGGGTACTGCCGTTTTGAAAATCCTGCAACCCCTTTGGAATGAACAAGTTAGGCTAGGGAATATTACGGTTTTATTATCAAAACAATTAACCAAAATAGAAACTGATAACAACTTAAAAGTGATAAGTTTGGAACTCAATCATTCAGAAAAACTCCAAACAGAATCCTCAAAAGTTGTGATAGCTACGGGCGGTTATGCTTCAAACCATGACTATTTCAAACAAAAACACCCAAACTCATCAAGACTAATATCAACCGCCAAAGAAAGTTCTATGGGAGAAGGCCATCAAATCATTGAAGCCATTGGTGGCGTTTTTACGGGTGCAAACAAACATACATCAACCCTTGGAGGCTTGGAACAGATACCAAATTCGGGACGAACCGATTTTTGGAAATCGTGGTGCAGGGTTTCCAATGCCTTTGACCGTAAACCGTTTGAAATTTACGTCAATGCCGAGGGTAAAAGATTTATGAATGAAGGCGAAATAAATGCAGACATCAGAGAAAGAATTGTTTTGGAACAACCCGAAAGAAAATTCTGGGTAATTTTTGATAATGAAGGTTTAATAAATAGCGAGCCAATTATTCCCCAATTCAGCAAAGAAAGAATTATTGAAGAATCAAAACTTGAAAAAATGATATGGCAGGCCGAATCAATCGAAAAACTTTCCAAAAAAATTGGGTTGCCTTTTAATGCACTTAATCAAAGCATTTCGGGTTTTAATGATAATTGTAAAAACAAAAAACCAGACCAATTTGGAAGGACTGTAAATCTTTTTCCAATCAATCATGGCCCCTTTTTTGCTATATTGACTTATGCTTTTTCATTGATTTCGTTTGGGGGAATTAAAGTAAATGAAAACCTAGAAGTTGTAAATAATGAAGGTAAAACTTTTGAAAATTTGTATGCCTGTGGCGAAATTTTGGGGGCAGGTGCAACAAGCGGAGAGGCATTTTGTGGAGGTATGCTCCTAACACCTGCATTAAGTTTTGGAAAACACTTAGGAGAAACTCTTTAAGGAATAAACGATGAGACCAAAGATAATTTTAGAAGAACAAGGCCCTAGAGATGGTTTTCAGGTTGAAAAACTATGGATTCCAACCGAAATGAAAGTCTATTATATTAACAAATTGGCAGAAGCGGGTCTCAAACGAATCCAAATAACATCGTTTGTAAATCCAAAATTAGTCCCTCAAATGGCTGATTCTGTGGAAGTTACCAATATAATTACGATTAAAGAGGGCGTTACCTATTCTGCATTGGTATTAAATACAAAAGGTGTTGAACGAGCATTAGAAACCAAAATTCAAAATCTTTCAATTTCACTTTCGGCTAGTGAAACCCATAGTTCGAAAAATACTGGCAAAGGTATAAGAGAATCAGTAGATGAAATTTTTAAAGCCATTTATTTGGCTCAATTCTATAAAATTAAAGTGAGGGCAGGTATCCAATGTGCGTTTGGGTGTAGATATGAAGGGAAAATCAAAGAGAAAGTAGTTCTAAATTTAGTAGAATTTTTGCTAACATTAGGCGTGAAAGAAATAGCTTTGGCCGATTCCACGGGAATGGGAAATCCAAAATTAATGAAGGCCATTCTTAAAAATGTAAATGCCATCAAAGGAAAAACACCTATAAATATTCATTTACACGATACCGAAGGTAAAGGATTCTTGAATTTAATGGCAGCAATCGAAATGGGTGTTACTCGGTTCGACACCGCCTTTGGAGGGCTAGGAGGTTGTCCGTTCATAAAAGGAGCAACAGGCAATATTGCCACCGAAGATACGGTCTCACTTTTGGAAGAACTGGGTTTTAGTACGGGTATTGACAAGCAGAAAATCATTGCATTGTCCAAAGAAATTGAAAATTTTTTAGGTAAAAAACTACCTGGGAAAATCAAAGAATTATGAAAAGAAGAAGGTTTATAAAAATTGCAGGAATGATTCCGATTGCCAATAAAATAGAAATTGCTAAAACCGAAAAATACGACCTCGTCATCGTTGGGGCGGGTTCGGCGGGGATTCCTTGTGCGATTGAAGCCGCCCAACGGGGCTTAAAAGTTTTGGTAATTGAAAAGACAAACGAAATTGGAGGAACTTTACATCTTACAGGCGGGCATTTGAGTGGAGGAGGTACAAAACACCAAGCCGAACACCAAATTACAGACAGTCCAGAAGCTCATTATGCCGAAGTAATGGGAATTTCTAAACAAACGGCAAACCCTGAACTTGTTAAATTAGCCACACAAGAAGCTCCAAAAACAATAGATTGGCTCACAGACCTTGGGTTTGAGTTTGCTCCAGATTCTCCAAGATTGGTTTATGGCCATGTTCCCTATCAAATTGCAAGAACTCAATATGGGAAAGAAGCTGGAAAATCGATACTGAAAATATTAAAACCAATTTTTGAAAAATTAGTAACCGATAAGAAAATCACCGTCTTACTTGAAACATCATTAGTGGAAATAAAAGGCGATAAAAATAAAGTAACGGGGCTGGTTATTAAAGCAAATGACAGTGATTTGAAAGAAACTATCATTGCCAAAAACTATGTTTTAACTACGGGAGGTTATGCAGCGAATGCCAAAATGTTTGCTGCTAAACATCAAGATTTACCTAGACTAATCAACACGGCTAGAGAGAGTTCCCAAGGCGAAGGAATAACTTTGGCAGAAAACATAGGTGCAAAATTTTGGAATGCTGACAAACATATTGCTAGTTTGGGCGGCGTAGAAGTTGTGGCCAATAGTGGAAAAGCAGATTTTTGGAACGATTGGGCTATGGTTTTTACAACGCATTATAGACCTTGCCGAGAAATTTATGTAAACGCCATGGGTTTTAGGTTTATGAATGAAGCCAGCAACGACCCCGACTACCGAGAAAGAGCTGTTTCAAAACAATTGGGGGCAAAATTTTGGGTAATTTTTGATGCCACAAACCTATTTTCGGCCAATCAATTATTGATGTATAAATGGACGGTTGAAAAATTTTATGCTGAATGCCAAAAAGGAAAATGTGCTTGGTATGCTAATTCTATTGTGGATTTGGCTCAAAAAACAGGATTACCTCCCAATATTCTTCAAAAAACGATTGATGAATATAACGCAATGACCAAGGAAGGAATAGATTACGATTACAAACGCCCTAAAGAAAGCCTTGTTCCAATCGAAAACCCAACTTATTTTGCTGTTTTAACTTATGCAACTTCGCTCATTAGTTTTGGAGGATTGGCCATCAACGAAAAGTTGCAGGTTTTGAATCAGGATAATAAACCCATAAAATCGTTCTATGCCGCTGGCGAAATCATAGGGGCAGGTGCAACAACTGGCAATGCCTTTGCAGGCGGAATGTTGCTTACACCAGCTTTGAGTTTTGGAAGAATTTTAGGAAAAACATTATCTTAAATCATGAAGCTGTTTAAACTTATTCCTTTCGCCCCAAACGGGTTGTTTTCAGCCCATACTTTAGATTTTTTGTCGTCCGTAGCGATGCTACGCACGTTCCACTTCGGCTCAAAAAATCTGCGTATGGACAAAAAACAACTCCATTCTGACCTAAAATTAAAAGTTTAACCAACTTCCATGAAAAAGCCACAAACTATTTCAGAAAAAATATTGTCCGACCATGCAGGATACGCTGTATATGCCAACGATTTAGTTGTTTTGGGTGTTGATGGAATGATGGCCTCCGATACTACGGCACCTTATGCCATCAAAGCTTTTGAAGAAATGGGAGGCACAAAAGTTTGGGATTCTAGCAAAACATTCTTTGTGATTGACCACGCATCGCCTGCTCCAAACGAAAGAATCGGAAATTTACATTCCATGATGCGGAAATTTGCAAACGAACAAAATATCAAGATTTATGATGTTGGAGAAGGGATTTGTCATCAATTGATGGTAGAAAACGAACACGTAAAACCTAGTCAGCTTTTTGTTGGTGCCGACTCCCACTCGTGTTTGTATGGAGCAATCAATGCCTTTGGCACGGGCATAGGTAGTACAGATTTAGCCGCAGTGATGCTTACTGGTAAAATATGGCTAAAAGTTCCTCAAACAATTAAGGTAGTTTTTAATGGTAATCTCAAAAATGGTGTTTCGGCAAAAGACTTAATCTTATTTTTGGCTGGACAACTTTCCATCGATGGGGCAACTTACCAAACCCTTGAATTTCATGGCTCGACTATTGAAAAAATGAGCTTATCAAGCAGAATGACCATGGCAAATATGGGAATTGAAATCGGAGCAAAAGCTGCAATTTTTACACCAATTGGCCTTGAATTACCCTATAACTGGCAACCCACATTTGCAGACCAAGGGGCAACGTATAGCCAAGTTCTAGTGTATGATGCTTCTGAAATCATGCCTCAAATAGCAGTACCTCATGCTCCAGACAACGTTTTTGATATTAGTAAAGCCATTGGCACTCCTATTCAGTATGCTTTTATTGGTACTTGCGTAAATGGCCGACTAGAAGATTTACACGTGGCAGCAACCATAATGAAGGGTAAAAAATTGGCTAAGGGCGTGAGAATGTTAATAGCCCCTGCCTCTCAAAAAGTATTTTTAGAAGCACTAAAAGATGGCACTGCACAGATACTAATCGAGGCTGGGGCATCGTTCATAACATCGGGTTGTGGGCCTTGTGTTGGGTCTCATTTGGGAGTACCTGGCGACGGCGAAACCGTTATATCGTCAGCAAACAGGAATTTTAAAGGAAGAATGGGGAATCCAAATGCCAAAGTATATTTAGGTTCGCCCGCAACAGTTGCGGCTTCGGCCATTGCTGGATACATTACAAACTAACTGAAAATCAAGGAGTATTAACAAATATAATTTATAGCCAAATTCTTTAAAAATGAAAAAGCAACAAAACACATTCATCAAATTTATTCTTAGTTTTTTTATGGCTCAATTTGCTTATAGTCAAGCAAAAGAGTTACCCCAAAACTGGCAAAATCTTGATTTCGGAAAAGACGGAATCCACGGAGTTAGTACCGAAAAAGCCTATAACGAACTACTGAAAGGTAAAAAATCTAAAAAAATCATTGTCGCTGTTATTGACTCTGGTGTGGATATTGGCCACGAAGATTTGAAAGATAATATCTGGACAAATCCCTCTGAAATACCTGCAAACGGCATTGATGATGACAAAAATGGCTATATCGATGACATGAATGGTTGGGATTTTTTGGGCAATAAAAACGGTCAAGACCTTAAAGACGAAACCTTGGAAGTAACGAGAGAGGTGGCAAGATTGACTCAAAAAATGCTCAAAATGGGGAAGGATTCAACCAAAGACGTTGAGTTTGAATATTACCAAAAGGTAAAAGGAATTTATACCCAAGAGCAACAAGAAAATTTTCAATATCTTACGGCCTATCGACTAATTTCGACAGACATCGAAAGTGCGACTGCTTTATTGAAAGAAAAAACCAAGCTAAAAGAAATTACCGAAGAGTCGATTAAAGATTTAGTCTCTGACGATAAAAAAGTGATGGAAGCTAAGGCAATGCTGGCCTATTATTTTTCTAAAGGAATTACTATCGAAAAAATTAAAGATGGACTCAATGATTTAGCTGGAAAAGAAAACTATGGTTTTAATTTGAATTTTGATGGAAGAAAAATTATTGGCGATAACCCTACCGTTTTTAAAGAAAATAATTATGGAAATGCAGAAGTTCAAGGCCCAGATGCCCTTCATGGCACACACGTAGCGGGAATTATTGCGGCTAATCGTAACAATAATTTAGGAATTTTGGGCATAGCTGATAATGTTCAGATTATGGTAATCAGGGCCGTACCCAATGGCGACGAAAGAGATAAAGATATTGTGAATGCCATTAAATATGCAGTAAACAATGGGGCTAAAATTATCAATATGAGTTTTGGAAAGTCGCTCTCGCCCAACAAAACAGAAGTAGATGAGGCCGTTCTTTATGCTCAAAGTAAGGGCGTATTGATGATTCATGCCGCTGGAAACGATAACAAAAACGTAGATTTGGGAGATAATTTCCCAAATGCTAAATTAAAAAATTCGGAACAAACCCTAGATAATTGGATTGAAGTTGGAGCAAATGCTCCTTTTGATGATGCAAGTTTACCCGCCAGTTTTAGTAATTTTGGCAAAAAAACCGTTACCCTTTTTGCTCCAGGAACAAGTATTTTATCTACGACTCCAAATGGTAAATACCTCGAAGAAGATGGTACAAGCATGGCAGCACCCGTGGTTTCTGGGGTTGCAGCCTTGGTTTGGTCGTATTTTCCAGAATTGAGTTATCTTCAACTCAAAGAAATTTTGATGAAAAGCGTTGCAATTCCTTCTAACATTGACCGTACATTGCCAGGCACAGAGGATAAAATAAATTTTAGCGAGTTGTCTGTAACAGGGGGAATCGTAAACGCCTACAATGCTATCATTTTAGCATCTCAACAATCTAAAATGATAAAGTAATGGCAACTTATCTTTATGGCGACCACATAGATACCGATAGAATTATTGCAGGCAAATACACCAAAACGCTCAATTTGAGTGATTTAACCGACCACGTATTAGAAGATTTAGACCCAACTTTCAAAACAAAAGTAAAAAAAGGAGATATTTTAGTAGCTGGCGAGAATTTTGGTTGTGGTTCATCGAGAGAACAAGCCCCAATTGCCTTAAAATTAGCAGGGGTTTCGGTGGTTATTGCCAAAAGTTTTGCTAGGATTTTCTTCAGAAATGCAATTAATATTGGTTTGCCTGTTATTCAAATCCAAGACCACCAAATCGAAGCTAACGATGATTTAATAATTGATTTAGAAAATGGAATAGTTACTAACAGAACACGTAACACTACCTATCAAGCAAGCAAAATGCCAAAGGTTATGATTGATATTTTAGCAGAGGGGGGGCTGGTAAACTACATGAGAAAATTTGGAGAATATCAGCTTTAAACAGTCGTTTAATGTGGTTGTTAATTAAAACGAGCAAATATATAATAAACCACAAAGAAACAAAGAGTTGATATTCAGTTCATAAAAATAATTTATGGCTTTAAGCTGAGTACTGAACATTTTTAATTTTCGCCTCATCCGTGCGACGGTCGCCCCTTTTAAAGATGCCCCTTTTCCGTGTTTGGTGGCTCACCAAACACCTTTGCGAAAGCAATATTCTTAGACAAATCTCTGTATTATGCTCTATTTTGTAAAATTATCCAGTATTCAGGCTTTTAAGTTATTGTCTTCTTCATCTTAAATTTGATTAAAATGCCTTTACCACTTTTAAATATCAAAGTCCTCGAATTTACTCATGCGGTTATGGGGCCAGCTGGGGGACTAATTCTAGCGGATTTGGGTGCAGAAGTGATTCACGTAGAACCCGTTGAAGGCGATTCTACAAGAAAACTTAAAGGCTTTGGTACAGGTTATTTTCCTTTTTATAATCGCAACAAACAAAGTTTGGCAATTGATATAAAATCTTTGGAAGGGAAAAAAATCATTTATGATTTAGTAAAAAATGCCGATATCATTCTTGAAAACTTTGGCCCAGGCACGATGGAAAGGCTTGGATATGGATATGAAAAATTATCTGAAATTAACCCAAAAATCATTTATTGTTCCTTAAAAGGCTTTCTTTCAGGGCCTTACGAAAATCGCCATGCGATGGACGAAGTTGTTCAAATGATGGGTGGATTGGCCTACATGACAGGTCCAATTGGACAACCCTTACGAGCAGGGACCTCGGTAATAGACATAAACGGTGGAATGTTTGGCGTAATTGGTATTTTAGCGGCATTATTTCAACGAGAAAGCACAGGACAAGGCCAATTTCTAAAATCATCTTTGTTTGAAACCACTGCCTTTTTAATGGGGCAACACATGGCATATTCTGCAATTACCCAAACAAAAGTGCCACCAATGCCCGCACGAGTAAGTGCATGGAGTATTTATAAAACCTTTGAAACCTCCGATAATTCCCTTGTTTTCATTGGTATCATTTCTGAAAAGCATTGGCAAAGATTTTGTGAAGTTTTTGATAGAAATGACTGGTTTGAAAATCAACGTTTAAGTACAAATAATGATAGAATAAATGAAAGAGAATGGTTTTTGGAGGAAGTGAATACCGAAATCAGGAAATATACCAAATCAGAAATCATATCAAGATGCGAAAAATCAGAAATTCCTTTTGCACCTATTTCAGAGGTAGAAGATTTGTTCGATGATATTCAGCTCAATCAAGGTAATAGCCTATTGGCCACCACTTTACCTGACGGAACAAAAACCAAATTACCAAAAATTCCGATTGAAGGAAATAATTTTAAGCAAGAATTAAGACTACCCCCACCAACTGTGGGGAAAGACAACTTGGCGATTCTAACAGCAATGGGTTTAACAACTTTTCAAATCCAACAACTTGAAAAAGAAGGGATTATCTCTAAACTATAATAATTAAATATTCAAAAAAATGCTTGATTTATTAATTAAAAACGTAAAACTTGTAAGACCATCTCATGCCGAAACTCCAATTATGGATTTGGGAATTAAAGATGGAAAATTTGTAAAAATTGCTGAAAATATAAGCCAACCAGCCAAATCTATTTATGATGGTAAGGGCTTAACGTGCTTTCCTGGCCTTGTAGATGCCCACATGCACACTGGAATTTATGCCCCCTTGGCCGAAGACGCCCTAACCGAAAGCCGTGCCGCTGCCCAAGGAGGGGTTACAAGTTCGTTAAATTATATGCGAACAGGCCAATACTACCTCAACAAAACTGGCCCTTACAAAAAGTTTTTTCCAGAGGTTTTAGAACTTTCAGAAAATAAATTTTATGTGGACTATACCTACCATTTGGCTCCGATGATGAAAGAACATATCGCCGAACTACCCGACTTGGTAAGCGATTTTGGTGTAACTTCTTTCAAAATTTTTATGTTTTATGGTTCGCACGGTCTTCACGGGCGTTCGGCTTCTCAAAAAGATTTTTTGATGATTCCCGAAGAAGAAAAATACGATATTGCCCATTTTGAATTTGTGATGCGGGGCGTAAAAAAAGCAATGGAAATCCACCCCGAACTCAAAGACTATATTTCGTTGAGTTTGCATTGCGAAACCGCCGAAATTATGTCGGCCTACACAAAAATCGTTGAAGAAGAAGGTACACTAACGGGTCTGAGAGCTTATTCCGCCAGCAGACCTCCACATTCAGAAGGATTGGCTATTTTTATCGCCTCTTATTTAGCCCACGAAACCAGCCTTCCGAACATCAATTTACTACATTTAACTAGCTACAAAGCCATTGAAGCCGCAATGTTGATGCAGGCGGCATTTCCGCATATCAACTTTAGGCGTGAAGTCACGATTGGCCATTTACTTTTAGACGTAGATTCGCCCTGTGGTTGTGATGCTAAAGTAAACCCACCAATCAGACCAAGAGAAGACGTAGAAGCACTTTGGCAGGCAGTTTTAGAAGGTAAAATAGATTGGATATGCTCTGACCATGCTTGTTGCAAAGAAGAATTTAAGAAAGATAAACAGCAACCCGACAATATTTTTATGGCTAAATCTGGCTTTGGGGGTACAGAATATTTGTTGAGTGGACTGTTTACAGAAGGGAAAAAACGAGGACTTTCCTTACAAAAAATGGCGGAATTGGTTTGTAAAAACCCTGCCCAACGTTACGGATTGCTATCAAAAGGGGACATTGCCGAAGGCTATGATGCAGATTTAGTTTTGATAGACCCCAACGAAAAATTTATTGTCAATGCCATAAACTCTGAAAGTACGCAAGGCTATACTCCTTTCGAGGGCATGGAGTTGGAGGGCAAAGTAAAAACAACTTTTTTGAGAGGTAATCTGATTTTTGAAAACGATACAATCGTTGGAGAACCTACTGGAAAATATCTAAAAAGACCCTATTGAGGATTTTTTAAAGCACCAACACAAAAAATGACTCCTAATTTCAAAATTCATACCTATTCCGAAATTCTATTTTCTGTCTCAAATCTTCATTATTGGGACAACCTTTTTGTAAATCATTTGGGCTGGAATAAAGATTTTGAAGACTCCGTTTCGCCCACAAACTTAGATTTTTGGGGCATTGATAACAACATGGTTTCTCAAGAGGCGGTATTTAGTTTTCAAAACTTAGCATTCGGAAAAGTACGGATTATTGAATACAAAGGCATTTACCAAGAAATAATTCGGTCGGGTGGGCAAACTTGGGACGTTGGAGGTATTTTGGATATAGACCTTCGGGTAAGCGATATCAACAAAGCCTATCAAGATTTTGAAAACTTAGGCTGGCAAGGTTACTCCCCTCCTGCCGAAGCGGTTATGGGGCCATTTACAGTTCAAGAGGTTTTAATGAAAGGGCCAGATGGAATCGTTTTTGCGTTGGTACATCGGTCGAATCCTCCCCACCCAAATCCTTATAATTTAGAAGGTTGCACAAGTAACGTTTATCTAAGTGCCATGACTGTCAATAACTTAGCCGTAGCAACCGATTTTTTTGTGAATAAACTAGGCTTTAAAATTCATAATTCCATAAACTTCAAATCTCCAAAACCCGAGCGTACTATGTTTGGATTGCCACATCATTTGGCAGATAAAACCAATATCAAACTAAACATCATAGGCCCCGAAGAAAACAGAGACGGTTTATTAGATTTGGTGGAGTTGGAGGGCATCACAGGCGAAAACTTTGTTGCAAGATGTACCTATCAAAATAAAGGAATTATCGCCTATCGTTTTCCTGTTACCAACCTCGAAAATTATTATGAATACCTTAAAAGTCAATCTGTTAATTTTTTAATTTCGCCTAAAACATTACAAATCAATGGCTTA
>JAYWHL010000062.1:0-4822 GCA_043777715.1 Cytophagaceae bacterium
ACTGAGTTTTTAATTGCTCCATTTGTCGTAATTTTTCCGACAAATGTCAAAGTTTTTGTTACACCCACACCCAACGACGTAATGGTCGAATTTAGGGTAGTACCCGTGGCTATAAAATCAGAACTACTCACAAACTGAATACCTGCTGGCAGAACGTCTTTTATTTCTACGTTCGTAGCCACATTAGGCCCAGAGTTCAATACATTGATGGTATAGGTAACGTTGCTGTTTACGGTTGGGGCAATGTTACTAACCAATTTTTGGATACTCAAATCGGCTTGCTGTACCGTTAGCGGAGCATCGTCGGTATCGTCTTGGCCATCGCCTGTGCCTGTATTTGGTTGAGAATCAGCATCGTATTGGTTAGAAGCCAAAACTTGGGCTTTGTTATTTATTGTACCAACGCCCGTTATTTTTGCCTTGAAAGTTAAAGTAATCGTATTGCCATTCAAGATAGAAAGCCCCGTTGCCGAAAGTGTTGAACCGCTAAAGCTCAAACCGCCCGTGGCACTGGCCGCCACATATTGCAAACCTGCTGGTAAAATATCTTGAATACCCACGCCTGTTGCATTGCTAGGGCCATCGTTTTTAACAAGAATCGTATAAGTAACAATATCCCCTACATTTGGCGAAATATTATCAACTGATTTTTGAAGGCTCAAATCGGCACTTTGCCCACCAATCAACACGCCACCCGTATCGTCTTGGCCGTCTGTCAGTCCTGTATTTGGTTGAGAATCAGGGTCATAAACATCTGTTTTAGAAATTTCAGCACGGTTCAGAATTGCCCCAGAGTTCAAAACTTTGGCCTTGAATACCAAGATTTCTTGTCCTCCCGAAGTTATACTGGCGATATTTCTTGACACCAACGTTCCCGACGAAAGCGTAAAATCAGCACTACTCACAAATTGAAGTCCTGCGGGTAGTGGGTCAATTACCTCTACATTCGTGGCATCGGCGGGGCCAGCGTTGGTTACGGTTATGGTATAGTCTATCACATCGCCAATGTTTGGCGTAAGGTTATTTACGGTTTTTACTAAACTCAAATCAGCTTTTTTAGGCTTAATCGTTGCAAAATTCGTATCGTCTTGGCCATCAACCGTTCCTGTATTAGGCTTAGAATCAGGGTCGTATTGGTCAGATTTAGATACTTCGGCACGGTTTACCAAGCTATCAGAATAGGCCGTTAATTTAGCTTTGAAACTAAAACTAGCCGCTCCTAATCTTGGAATACTCGCAATTGTACCAAACAAAGTTCCGCCCGAATTGGTAAGATTAGTAGAACTTACGAACGTTAATCCCGCAGGAATCACGTCTTTTACTTCAACATTCGTGGCTGTATTTGGCCCTGCATTTCTTACAATAATGGTATAAGTAACCACATCGCCTACGTTTGGCGTGGCCACATCTACCAATTTTTGAAGGCTCAAATCGGCTTGTTGGCCGTTTAATGCCACACCACCCGTATCGTCTTGGCCGTCTTCTGTACCTGTATTTGGTTGAGAATCAGGGTCATACTGGTCGGCTTTTGAGATTTCTGCTTTATTCAAAATCGCCCCTGCACTGTTTACGGTAGCAATAAATGTCAAGTTTTTGGTAATACCCACCGCCAAAGACGAAATCGTTGCCGAAAGCGTTCCTGCATTGTTGCTAAAATCAGCACTATTCACAAACGTTAGCCCTGCTGGTAAAATATCTTTTACGTTAATGCCCGTAGCAATACTTGGCCCAGCGTTCAATACACTGATGGTATAGGTTACCTGCGAACCCACCGTTGGGCTTGTATTGTTTACCGTTTTGGTCAAACTCAAATCGGCCTGTTGGGTCGTTATTGGCACGCCGCCTGTGTCGTCTTGGCCATCAGCCGTTCCTGTATTTGGTTGAGAATCAGGGTCAAACTGATCGGCTTTGGTAATTTCTGCTTTGTTAATTATCGTGCCATTTCCCGTAACTTGGGCTACAAAGGTTAATACTTTTGATGCCCCAACGGCCAAACTTGGAATATTTGCGGTTAATGTTCCTGCGGTGTTTATAACATCGGTTGAACTGACAAATAATAAACCTGCTGGTAAAATATCAGTTACCTGAACGTTGGTAGCCACTGATGGCCCTGCGTTTGAAACGGCAATAGAATACGTAACCACATCACCCACATTTGGTGTGCGGTTATTTACGTCTTTGCTCAAACTTAGGTCGGCTTGTTGGCCACCAATCAGCACACCGCCCGTATCGTCTTGACCGTCGGTTGTTCCTGTATTTGGTTGAGAATCAGGGTCGTATTGGTCAGAAGTAGCCACTTCGGCTTTGTTCAGAATCGGTGTCGAAATTGTAACTCTTGCCTGAAACTGGAACGTTTTTGTGCCTCCCGATGCAATCGTTACGGGGCTAGAAGAGGTTAAAGTTCCTGCATTATTTGTAAAATCTCCTGCTCCCGTCAAGGTCAAACCTGTTGGTAAAACGTCTCTAACGGTTACATTTGTGGCTGCATCTGGGCCTTTGTTTACAACCGTGATGGTATAAGTTACAACATCGTTTACGTTTGGACTGGTATTAGAAACGGCCTTGGTCAATTCTAAATCCGCTCTTTGGGTAGTGAGTGTAGCCTTGCTGGTATCGTCTTCGTTGGGCAAGGTACTTCCATTATTTGGCGTAGAATCTATGTCAAACTGGTCGGCTTTTGAAACCTCCGCTACGTTTACAATCGTACCATTGCCCGTTACTTTGGCAATAAAAGTCAAGGTTTTGTCTGTTCCAACTCCCAAACTGGCAATATCGGCGGTGAGTGTTCCGCCCACATTCACGAAATCAGACGAAGAAACAAAGGTTAAACCTGCGGGCAGGGCGTCTTTTATTTCTACGTTCGTGGCTGTGGCTGGGCCCGCATTTTTTACAACAATGGTATAAATTACGTTGTCGCCAACGTTAGGTGTGCTGTTATTTATCGTTTTTGCTAAACTCAAATCTATGGCTTGGCCTTGTAAACTTGCCCTGCCTGTATCGTCTTGATTTGGTTGCGTAGCACTGTCATTTACCTGCGAGTCAATATCAAACTGGTCGGATTTAGAAATTTCGGCCAAGTTGGTAATGGCGGCACTGCTCGTAACGGTGGCAATAAATGTGAGGGTTTTGGTTTCGCCAACCGCTATCGAAGCGATACTAGAAGTGAGCGTTCCTGATGTATTCACAAAATTTGGACTACTCACAAAAGTTAATCCTGCGGGCAAAACGTCTTTTACTTCTACATTGGTGGCCACACTTGGGCCTGCATTATTTACCGTAATCGTGAAGGTTACGTTGGTGTTTTGGCTAGGCGTGGCATTACTTACGGCCTTTGTCAAGCTCAAATCGGCTTGTTTTGGAGTAATAATTACGCCATTTTGGTCGTCTTGGCCATTGGTTACGCCATTGGCAGGTTGAGAATCTGGGTCAAATTGGTCAGAAAGATTTACTTCTGCACGGTTTTCAATCGGCGTAGCTGCCGTTACTTTGGCTTTGAAACTAAAAGTTTGCGAACCACCGTTGGCCACCGTAACACCAATCGGATTTACAATCGTTCGGGTGGCAGGGTCGTAAGTCAGTCCAGTTGTAGAACTTAGGAAAGTTAAACCCGTTGGCAAAATATCTTTTATCTGTACGCTTGTGGCACTCGATGGCCCAGCGTTGCTTACCACAATGGTATAGGTAATGTCGTCGCCAACATTTGGCGTAGTGTTATCAACCGTTTTGGTTAAGCTAAGGTCGGCTTGTTGGCCACCAATCGCCACCCCGCCCGTATCGTCTTGGCCGTCTTCGGTGCCACTTCCTGGGGTAGAGTCTGGGTCCCAAGTTTTGCTCGATAATACCTCGGCTTTGTTTACAATCGTACCCGTTTGGATTACCGTAGCCGTAAAAGTTAATACAACCGAACCACCTGCTGTGATACTTGGAATATTATTACTAACTAATGTACCCGACGTATTGATAAAATTGCTAGAGGCAACGAATGTCAAACCTGCTGGCAGTACGTCCCTAACTTTTACGTTTACGGCAGCGGCTGGGCCTGCATTGGTTACTGTTACGCTATAAGTAATGGTTTCGCCTACATTCGGATTGGTTTTGCTTACTCCTTTTACCAAACTTACATCTGCTTTGTTGGGAACAATCTCTACTTTATCGGCATCGTCCTGGCCATCATCTAAACCGCTATTAGGTTGAGAATCAGGGTCGTATTGGTCAGATTTTGTGATTTGGGCTTTGTTGGTAATTTTATCAACCAAGGCATTATTAAACACCACCACTTTACCAATCCATACCAAGTCTATTGACGTGTTTGGAGCAATACTCGGAATTGTACCTACCACATTGCCAGGCACTTGGGTCATGTTTGATGACGACAAAAAGGCAATGCCCAAAGGTAGTGGGTCGGTTACTTCTACGTTGGTGGCTGTGTTGGGTCCATCGTTGGTTACTCGTAACGTAAAGGTTACGTTATCATCAACATCAACCGTTGCTGCCGAAGCCGATTTTGCCAATCGTAAATCTGCTTGTTGGCCGTTTAGCGTTACACCACCCGTATCGTCTTGGCCATCAGCTGTACCTGTATTTGGTTGAGAATCAACATCATACTGTGTAGCTGCCGAAACCTCCGCACGGTTTACGATGCTTCCTGCTTGGGTTACTCTTGCCGTAAAAGTCAAAGATTTTGTTGCTCCCGACGCCAACGACGGTATAGCACCCGTGAGCGTACCTGTGGTATTCACAAAATCAGAAGAAGCCACAAAGATTAAACCCACTGGCAGAACGTCTTTTACCTGAATATTTGTAGCCGTATTTGGCCCAGCAT
>JAYWHL010000063.1:0-4799 GCA_043777715.1 Cytophagaceae bacterium
GTCGTCAAGGAGTGAAATCAGGGCTTTTATTTCGTTGGTTTCCAAAGGGATAGGTTTGGTATAAAATGAGTTTTGAATCTTCTTTGGCAAAAGCTAATAAGCTATTGCCAAATATCAAAGTTTTTGTATAAAAATTTCTATTTTTGTGTTTCAAAACATATTCCCCTGCTTCACACAGGGTTTAATATTTTTTGAACCTGTTTAAACTTTTGGTTTTAAGGCTAAAATGAGTTATTTCTAGTTCATACGCAGATTTTTTAGAGTGCGTAGCGGGGCTACCCTAGCATCGCTACGAACGACAAAAAATCTAAAGTATGGGCAAAAAAGAACCATTTTTGGCAGAAAGAAATAAGTTTAAACAGGTTCTTTGATTAAAATTATCGTAAAATTTTAAGCCAAACAAATTTTGGCCTTTTCAATGAAAATATTAGTAACAGGCGGAGCGGGTTTTATAGGCTCGCACACGGTTTTAGAATTGTTTGCGGCAGGTTTCGAGGCCATTATTCTTGATAATTTTGATAATTCAGAACCCCAAGTTTTGGAGGGATTAACCAAAATACTGGGTCATTCCGTAAAATATTATGAAGGCGATGTAGGGAATACTACTTTGTTAAAGCAAATTTTTGAGACCGAGCAAATAAACGGCCTTATCCATTTTGCAGCCCACAAAGCCGTTGGCGAATCCGTTCAAAATCCGCTAAAATACTATGCCAATAATGTGGCAGCCACCGTAACATTGTTACAGGCAATGCTCGACTGCAGTGTGAGCAATTTTGTGTTTTCGTCGTCTTGTACGGTCTATGGCCAGCCTGATATTTTGCCCGTAACCGAAACCACGCCCATGCAAATGGCCGAGTCGCCCTATGGCAATACCAAACAAATGTGCGAGGCCATTATTAAAGACACTGTACTGTCGGGGGCAAATTTTAAGGCCATCGCTTTGCGTTATTTCAATCCAATTGGTGCCCACGAGTCGGCCCTGATTGGCGAGTTGCCAAGGGGTGTGCCTAGTAATCTGGTACCCTTTGTTACACAAACCGCAGCAGGTATCCGCCCTAAACTTACGATTTTTGGTAACGACTACAACACGCCAGACGGTACTTGTATCCGAGATTTTATCCATGTGTTGGACCTTGCCAAAGCCCACGTACAGGCCATTAATCTGCTTGTAAACACCCCTAGCACCAATTATTACGATACTTTTAACATAGGTACTGGCAACGGCAATACTGTTTTGGAGGTCATCAATACGTTTGAGGAAGTAACGGGCGTGAAAGTAAACTACGAAATGGGCCCACGCAGGAGTGGCGACATTGAACAGATTTTTGCCGATGTTTCTAAATCAAAAGAAGTACTAAATTGGCAAACCCAAAAAACCTTGGCCGAAGGTTTGAGAGATGCCTGGCGGTGGCAGCAAAGTTTAGACAAAGCTGTTTAAACTCCAAAAGCAGAGATTTAAAATCAAAAAACTATAACTAATAAAATAGACCTTCTACAAATACCTCAATGGGGAACAGGGGGCTTTTACTCATGAAAAAAATACTAATCACAGGCGGAGCGGGATTTATTGGCTCACACGTTGTACGGCTTTTTGTTACCAAATACCCTCAGTATCAAATCTTTAATCTTGATAAACTGACCTATGCAGGCAATTTAGAAAACATTGCGGACATCGAAAATGCTCCTAATTATACCTTTGTAAAAGGGGATATTGTAGATGCTGATTTTATCAATAATCTTTTCGCTGAACATCAGTTTGATGGCGTTATTCACTTGGCGGCAGAGTCGCACGTGGATAGGTCTATCTCCGACCCAATGGCCTTTGTGATGACCAACGTTGTTGGAACTTGTAATTTACTCAATGCAGCCAAAAAACAATGGGCTACTCCCTCTCTAGGGGAGGGGGCTGGGGGAAGGCTTTTCTATCACGTTTCGACCGACGAAGTGTATGGGGAATTGCATAATCCAAAAGATTTTTTCTTGGAAACTACTCCTTATGACCCCCGTTCGCCGTATTCAGCATCAAAGGCATCGTCCGACCACTTTGTGCGGGCTTATGGCAATACCTACAAATTGCCCGTGGTTATAAGCAACTGTTCAAACAATTATGGGCCTAATCATTTTCCCGAAAAACTCTTGCCCCTAATGATTCACAATATCTTGAACAATAAGCCTTTACCTGTTTATGGCAAGGGCGAGAATGTAAGAGACTGGCTATTTGTTGTGGACCACGCCAGGGCTATTGACACGGTTTTTCATGATGGTAAAATTGGCGAAACTTATAATATTGGCGGTTTTAATGAATGGAAAAACATTGACATTGTGAGGTTAGTTTGCAAAACGATGGACACAAAATTAGGTCGTGAAGCAGGCACATCAGAAAAACTGATTACCTACGTAACCGACCGTGCAGGGCATGATTTACGCTACGCCATCGACTCCACAAAAATCATGAATGAGCTGGGTTGGAAGCCTTCCTTGCAGTTTGAAGAAGGCTTAGAAAAAACCGTAGATTGGTTTTTGAATAACCAAACGTGGTTAGACAATGTAACAAGCGGAAATTATCAAAAATATTATGAAGGAATGTATGCAAATAGATAGATTATGTTGTTAAAGAAATTTTCGTACAGAGATTATAACTGGGAAATTCAAGGTCTGAATTTACAAATAGTAAATCTATTTGTAGGACATAATGCTACTGGTAAGTCTAGGACACTTTCTCATATTGATTTACTTGTAAAAATATTAACTCAAAAAAGAGATATTACTTGGGGAGGGCAATGGATCATTGAATTTGAAACAAATAGTAATGATACATTGAAATATGAATTAACTACAAAAGCATCAGGAGAAGTTAGTTTAGAAAAACTTTGGAAAAATAATGTTCTTAAACTTGAAAGACACCGTTCAAGTGAATGTAGAATCTTGTCTGAAACTACTAATGATTGGGAAAAATTTACGCCTCCAACTAATCAATTAGCGATTTTGAGTAGAAGAGATATAAAAGCATTTCCTTATATTGAAAAAATAATCGAGTGGGCAAGTACCTCTTTTGGTTTTCGTTTTGGTAATTTGAGTTCTGATAGTCCAGAATTTGATTTACTTACAGCCGTAGAGGACATTCCTGTGCTTTTTACAGAATTATCGCTCGAATCTAAAACGAAAATCATTAGCCAATTCAAAGATATTGGCTTTAATATTTCTACCATTAATGCCAAAGCACTCGCAAATAGAACATTTCTTTATGTGCATGAAGAGGGAATAATGAATCCGCTACCTCATACCAAACTTTCACAAGGTATGATGCGTAGTTTATCATTGTTGATTTTTGTTGAATATCTTATTAGTCGCAAAAATCCAGCAACAGTTATTGTTGATGACTTAGGAGAGGGCTTGGACTACATAAGGGCGAAGGCATTAGGGAAACTTATTTTTGATAGATGTTTGGAAAAGGGTGTGCAATTAATAGCGACAACGAATGATAATTTTTTGATGAACGTTGTAGATATTGATTATTGGAATGTATTAATAAGAGAGGGGAAAGCAGTAAAAGCCATTAATATAGCAAATCGCCCAGATATTTTTGAGGACTTTTTATATGAGGGAACTTCAAATTTTAATTTCTTTTCATCAAGTTATCTATTAAGTCGTTTATGAGAAAAACCGTAGTGTTTGTTGAGGGAAATACTGAATTAATCTTTGTCAGAGAATATTTGCTTAAACATTTTGAATACAATAATATAGAAATAGAGTGCCGTAAAATGCAAGCTAAAAAACCTTATGACGTTCCCTTTTCAATTTCTAATCCCAATGCAAAGGTTCATTTTAGAATAATTGATACTGGTGGAGATGGAAATGTTTTAGACTATATAATTGAAGACGAAATTAAGTTGCGAAATATTGGATATGAAAAAATAATCGGACTTAGAGATATGTATTCGGACGAATACAAAAAGAAAGTAAAGCAACCCATGAGAATTGATAATGATGAAATTCAAAAATTCATTGCTAGGGCTAACAAACGTATTGAAAGTAATACTAAATTTCCATCCAGTATAAAATTCAATTTCGCCATCATGGAATTAGAAGCATGGTTATTGGCAATACCCAATATTTGGACAAAAAAGGGTGTTTCAAATCAAAGCATTAAAGAGAAACTTGGATTCAATTTATCAGAAATTGACCCAGAAACCACTTTTCTACACCCTGCCGAAACCATCAAAAATATACTAAAAACCATCAACGAGTCATATCGTAAACAAGCCAATGAAGTGGAATCGCTTGTTGGTAAAATTACAAAACAAGATTTTGAAGATTTACAAAACAGCCAAAAGTGTAATTCGTTCAAAGAATTTGCTTCAAACTTAACGCTTATTTAAACTATGAAAATATTAGTACTAGGAGGAGGAGGGCAGTTGGGGCAATGTATTGGCAAAGTGGCCAAAGAAAGAGGTATCGCTTCTATCACTTTTGCTGATGAAGTTGTGGGTAACGTATTGGATATGAGGGTTTTAGAGAACTTATTTATTGAAGAAAAACCACAATATGTGATTAATTGTGCCGCTTATACTGCCGTTGATAAAGCAGAAGACGAACTAGACCTTGCAAGAAAAATAAATCGAGATGGAGCAGAAAATATAGCAAAAATATGTGCAAAATTTGATGCAACGCTGTTACAAATTTCAACCGATTTCGTCTTTGAAGGAAACGTTCCTACCTTATTAACCGAAACCGACCCAACTTTGCCAATTAGTGTGTATGGTCTCACAAAATTAGAAGGAGAGGAGGCCGTGCAAGCC
>JAYWHL010000064.1:0-4787 GCA_043777715.1 Cytophagaceae bacterium
TGGTACACCGACAAAAAAGAAAAAGCAGTTGCCAATTTGGCCTTGCTTTCAGCAGCTTTTGTTTTGATTGGATATTTGTCCTATACCCAAGTATTGGTAAGGTCTAATTATAACCCTCCCATCAACGAAAACGACCCTAAAGATGCCCTAAGTTTTGTGTATTATCTTAAAAGAGAGCAATATGGCACCGACCGTAGCTTGCTTTACGGGCCTAATTTCAATGCCCAACCCATAGAACAGAAAAAAGGAGAACCTCTTTATAAAAAAAGTAATGGTAAATACGAAGTCTATGACTACAAGCAAACCCTAGTTTGGGAAAAAGAAAATCAATCGCTATTTCCCCGTATGTATAGCCGCCAGCCTGGCCACCCCGAACTATACCGACAGATGATGAACCTTGGCGAAGGCCAAAAAGTAACGCTGATTGATAACCTAAAGTTTATGTTTAGCTATCAAATGGGCCACATGTACGTTAGATATTTTTTATGGAATTTTGCTGGCCGAGAGTCCGACTATCAAGATGCCGACTGGCTAAGTCCGTTGAGCAAACCCCAAAGTTCTTTGCCTTATACCATCTCAAAATCAAAAGCCCATAATCAATATTGGATGTTGCCATTAATTTTGGGCGTACTGGGTTTTGTTTATCATATCTTCAAAAAAGAAAAAGATGCCTTAGTGCTTACCCTCATGTTTTTACTAACGGGTTTGTTCTTGGTAGGCTTTTTGAACTCTCCACCAACCGAACCTCGTGAACGTGATTACATCTATGTAGGGTCGTTTTATTTCTTTGCGATGTGGATTGGCCTAGGCGTTGTGGCCTTGTTTGATTATGGCCAGAAATTAATCAAAAACGATGTGAGCCGTGCCATTGGGGTTAGCCTTGCTGGTTTGATAGTGCCTGTGATTATGGCCCAACAAAACTGGGACGACCACAACCGCAGTGGTCGATACCATTCTGTAGATTTTGCCAAAAATTTGTTAAATGGTTGTGCCAAAAATGCTGTTTTGTTTACTGGCGGCGACAACGACACTTTCCCCCTTTGGTACGTACAAGAAGTAGAAGGTTTTAGAACAGACGTACGGGTTTGTAACCTTAGTTTGCTAGGCACGCCTTGGTATATCAATCAAATGAAACGCAAAACATACCAGTCAGAACCTTTGCCAATCTCATTGGATTATGACCAGTTTATCGAAGGCAAAAACGATTTGATTTATTTTAACGAAAACCCAAGTGTTAAAGACGGCATAGACCTCCGCCAGTATATCAATCTTGTAAAAACGGATAGCCCTGCCCTCAAGGTTTCTAATGGCGACTATGACATTAATATTCTGCCATCATCTGTTTTCTTTTTGCCAACCAACGCCCAAGAAATCAGCAAGTTAGGCTTTGTAAAAAAAGATTTAGAACCATTGATTGGCGATGCCCTTACATGGACTTATGGTAAAACCGATGTCTATAAATCGGACTTGATAATGCTTGATATTATTGCCAACAATAACTGGAAACGCCCTATTTATTTTTCAAGTACCTTGGCACAATCCAACTACCTTGGCCTCAAAGAAGCGATGCAGATGGAAGGCATGGTGTTTAGGTTAATGCCATTTAAGGTTCCTGGAGCAAAAGACGGTTTTGTTAATTCCGACATTATGTATAACAATATGATGACCAAGACTTATTGGAGAGGAATGAACAACGAGAAATTGAGCTACAACGAATTTTATTTTGGCTCGCCCGTTATCAGTTCAAGAATCGCCTTTGATGATTTGATAAAACAATTATTGAGAGAAGGCAAAAGCGACAAAGCCAAAAAAGCCCTCGATTATTGTTTGTCGGTTTTGCCTGATAAGTCTATTCCTTACGACCAAATTATTCCAAGTTATGTATCGTCGTTGCTTCAAGTGGGCGAGCAAAAACGTGGCCAAGAATTAGCCGATACCATTATGACCCGTTGTAAAAATAATTTAGATTTTTATTTGGCCGATGGCAATTACGACAGCCGAGAAATCAATACCAATCTTTATGAAATGAACGTGGTGGTTACTGGTCTTAAAGAAAACAAAGAAGAAGCCTTAGCCAAAAAATGGGAACAGGTTTTTGACAAATATTATAATCAAGCGGGTGGCAAACAATAATAACAAACCCAAAAAAGTAAACAAAGGCAACGCTAGTGGCGTTGCCTTTGGCGTTGAAACTGGTCTCGTTTTGCGTTCTACGGGGTCTTGGTACGACGTGCGTACACAAAGCGGCCACGTGTTGCAATGTAGGCTGAAAGGGAAATTTAAGATAAAAGGTTTACAAACCTCTAACCCTATTGCCGTTGGCGACCGTGTGAGGTACGAACTAGAATCTGAATCAGAAAACTCTGGGATTATTTCCGAAATTTTACCCCGTGAAAATTACATCATTCGGAAATCGGTACATAAAACCGCTCAGGGGCATATTTTAGCCGCCAATATCGACCAAGCCGTTTTGATTGTTACCTTGGGTTTTCCTAGAACTTCGCTGGGTTTTATAGATAGGTTTTTGGTAACTGCCGAGTCTTTTAGGATTCCTGTAACCATCGTTTTTAACAAAACCGACTTGCTTAACGAAGATGGTCTTGCTTATCTCAATGAAATTTCGGAAATGTACCGCAACTTAGACTACGGCACATTGGCCACGTCTATCATAGACAAGCAAGGCTTAGAGGATTTTAATGCTTTGCTTGACCAAAAAGTAAGTTTATTGGCGGGTCATTCGGGCGTAGGAAAATCGTCGTTGGTTAATGCCATTGCCCCGAATTTAGACCTAAAAACTACCGAAATTTCAACTTTTGCCAACAAAGGCGTGCATACCACTACCTTTGCTACGATGTTTGAGATGGCAGAAAATACCTATTTGATAGACTCGCCAGGCATTAAAGAATTAGGTTTGATTGATATTGAAAAAGAGGAATTGGGTCATTTTTTCCCAGAAATGCGAGATTTATTAGGCCAATGCCGTTATCATAACTGCGTTCATGTAAACGAACCCAAATGTGCAGTTATCGAAGCCGTTCAAAACGGAACAATTGCCGAAAGCCGTTATCATAGCTATTTGAGTATGTTAGATGGCGGAGATAATAGGCGGTAAAAAACAAAAAATATAAGATTTGCACCATTAAACCAACCAAAAAAGATGATTACTTGGGAAGATTTTGAAAAAGTAGAACTTCGGGCAGGAACTATCGTACAGATAGAAGATTTTGCAAAAGCCCATAAACCCTCCTATAAATTATGGATAGATTTTGGAGGAGATTTGGGCATAAAACGCTCCTCGGCACAGATAACTACCTATTACACAAAAGAGGATTTATTGTGCAGGCAAGTACTTTGTGTAACTAATTTTCCACCAAGGCAAATCGCTGATTTTATGTCCGAAGTCCTTACAACGGGCTTTATTCTCGAAGATAACTCGGTGGTTTTGAGCCAAATAGAACGCCCTGTACCCAACGGAACAAGGTTGGCTTAATACTTAATTATCAAAAAAATGACACAAATCGTTCAACTTTCGGGCATGACCTGCGAAGCCTGTGAATACAAAATTCAGTATGTTTTTGGACAATTAGCAGGCGTGCAATCGGTTGTGGCCAAACGCCTAAGCAACGAAGTTTTGATAGAAACCCAAGAAATAATCGCCTCAGAAACTCTCAAAAAGGCCATCAAGCCATATCCAAATTATCAGATTTTAGAAACTCCCGTTAGTCAAAATATTGAACTAGAAAAACGCTCTAACTCTTTCAAACCGCTTTTGATTATCGCCGCTTTTATAACAGGAACTGCCGCCATAACAGCCTATCAATCAGCACATCAAGAGCCATTGTTAGCATTTTTACACAACTTTATGACAGGGTTTTTCTTGGTATTTTCGTTTTTTAAATTACTTGATGTCAAAAATTTCGCAAATTCCTTTGCTATGTATGATTTATTGGCCGCAAAAGTTCCAATTTATGGCCGCATTTATCCTTTCATCGAACTCGCTTTAGGGATTTTATGCCTCTTACATTTTCGGGTTATTTTTGTGTATTGGGCAGATATTATCTTGATGGGTTTTGGGGCAATTGGGGTAATGGAAAGCGTTTTGAACAAACGAAAAATAAAATGTGCCTGTCTAGGCTCGGTTTTTGATTTACCCATGACCAGCGTTACCATCATCGAAAACGGCCTAATGGTAATCACTGGTATTTTACTATTGATTTTGACTTAATTTCTTCGTCAATCGTCATCATCGCCTTTTTTTAATGGAATTTTCACAAAAGCAGCGTGTTTTGGGGCTGGCATTTTTGTGTGTTTTATAGCTTCCCAAATTATCTGATTCAAGGCCAAATCTGGAGCGGCATCTTCTTTGCTAAAATCAAAAGTTGCTGATTTTTTTGAGCCACTGTTATAAGCAGTATTTTTTTGAAAAATATCTACATTCGGGGCAAGGGCATGATAGCTTTCGGTATTTGCTTTGGCCGTAAAACATTTCCAAAGCGAAGTGGCTCCTGCATCATATTGGCTCATGGCAGGTAGTCCCAAAATCAACTCTATGCTTCTCAATACGCCCGCCGTAGAATACATTTCGTGATTTACGGTTTTTCTTTTGGTAAATGGGCTAATAACCAGCACATTACTTCGGTGAGCATCAACATGGTCAGACCCATTTTGGGCATCATCTTCCAACACAAACACCACCGATTCGGCCCAAATATCACTATGAGAGAGGTGTTCGATAAACAATCCAACGGCATAATCGTTGTCGGCCACGGCTGCCATTGGCGAAAACT
>JAYWHL010000065.1:0-4781 GCA_043777715.1 Cytophagaceae bacterium
CCTTGTTCAATATTTTTACCTACAAAACGAGCGAAAGCGAGCAACCTCATTGAAGGGTAGATATTTTTACTAATATTATACCGAATATCAACAATAATACATAATTTTTCATTCCTTGATTTTGTGTACTGAACAATTTTATAGAACATAACGTAAAAATTATTCCTCCAAATTTTCATCAATCTACCTATTTGTCAAATTTATATTTTGAACTAGCTAAGTAGTTTAACAAAAGTAATGCGGTTTTTGATAAATTTTAATTACTTGATAATCAGGAGATTAAACTTCTATCTTCTCGCTTCTACATTCTATCTTCTACTTATATAGCCAATGGAAACTAAATTTGAGCGAAATAGGATACCTTTGAATAAGCCAATTTTATGAAATGTATCAAAAAAATGTGTTCGTAGTTAGAATCCGCCAATTGAAACTTACCTGTTCGACTCGGATAACCAATGAAATTGCTTTTCGGCCAATTGAAAATGCCTATGGGTATTTTTGAGTTTAATTTTTATGGAATCGTCCTTGATTTTACCCCAAAGTTTTAACTCATCTTTACTGCTGATGTAATAATTGAGCGTAAATTTTGGAATCGTATCTGCACTCATTCGTCTAAAAGCTATCGTTTGTTTGATGGTGTCTATCTTACAATTATAAAAACCCCGATGGTACCTAATTCTGAAAAGAGCGGTATCCTGACAGTTCAAACTTCCATACGATTTGCTATCAAAAACCCAATCTTTCCACACCAAACTATCGGGCTGACTCACAAGTCCACTTTTGTTACTACGCTCATAATCAACAACTTGATAAACACTTTGATGAAAAGTACTCGGTTCAAGAACAGGGTCTGTGTTTTGGTTCCAGCTATAACCCTTGTAAAGTGCAAGGATAAAAAACAAAAACAAATAGGTTGTTTTAGCAAAAATTCTAAGCCACTTCTCCCATTTTTTTTCTAAAAACAAATCCCAATTGGTATCGGGCTTAATAAAATCATTTGTAAAAAAGAAGGCAATAATACGACCGCAAGACAAAAAAGCTAGAAAAATAAACCCACATAAAACTTGAAATGAAAATAATTTGACAGGAATATCGTAGCTAAGATTTAACATCAATACATTTACAAAAACGGCAATTCCCATTAAAATTCCAGCCAAAACTGTTTTCCTATAAAAAAGTAGCAAACCAACGATGACTTCGGCTACGCCAGAATAAATTTGATAGGGGGCGGAATAGCCAACAAAAAGCCAAGAAAAACGCATGGGCAGAAAGTCGCCGAGGGGTGTGGCCAACTGACTGAGGGTAGGAAAACCCATTTGCTGAACAAAAATTTTAATCGTTCCGTACATAAAAGCTACTAAGCCAAGATAATATCGAAGCAGATTTTGAATAAAAAACAGAATTTTAGCATTATTCTTTGATTTTGAGTCAATCAAAGTCCAAATCAAAGCAGTAGTAAAAGACAAAATGAGATATGTGAAAAATTGGGCCCAACCATAAGAAGTATCTCCACTGCCATTCAAAGGCACGAGTTCATCTTTGATATGCAAGAAATATTTGTTGAAAAAATTAACGAATATGCTATCAATTTCTGAAAAAAAATTGCCAATTATTTCATAACCAGGAATGGTTTCGGCAAGCCAAGAATGCGGAGCAGCAAAAAGAAAGAAAAAAACAAAACAGAAACGATAGGCTAGTTTTTGTGGGAGATTCCAAGTTTGATTTTGTAAGGATTCAGAGATTTTCATAATTAGGTTTAGGTTTTTTTAGGTTGAATGGGCAAAAATTAGACTCACATTGTAGCTTTTTCAAAAATTATAAATTTTCTCAGTACGGTGTATCAAATTTAAAATTGCAATTGATTTATTAAAGTTAGTATTTTGAGATTCTACTTTCAAAATTTTTCTAAACATATATTGCCTAAATTTGTGAATGGAATATTTCAAAAACTTAGAGAATTTACTCAAACTTGAGTATCAAGAAGACCTAAAACAGTATCGTTTACTGACAGAATCGAGTACGATTTCTGAACGTAAAGCCAATGGACTCACGTGGTATCCTGTGGCCATCAGGGGTAACGAATTGGACAAGGCAGACTATTTGATTTTAGAAATAGAACGCACCAACCAACTGGAAACACCTCATCAGTTTAGAAACGGAATGCCCATTTCGTTTTTTTCTAATCACGACCCAAAAGTTGATAAAATTGAGGGAATCGTAACACATTCTTTCGCAAATCGTTTAAAAATCAAGCTAAAAATTGACGAACTACCCGACTGGAGCAAAGACGGCAAACTGGGTATAGACGTTTTGTTTGACGAAAATCCTTATAAAGAAATGCGGGAGGCTTTGAAAAAAGCAAGCATAGAAGCCCAAAATAATGAATTGATTCAGACTCTTATCGGCCTTAAAAAACCTGTTTTAAATGCAGAAAATTATACAATCCAGTTAGCCAAATTGAATGAAAGCCAACAAGATGCCGTTAATAATATCCTCAACTCCAACACTTTATCAATAATTCATGGCCCGCCTGGCACAGGAAAAACAACTACCCTGATACAAGCTATTTTGTTACTGGCCAAACGAAATCACAAAATATTGGTAGTTGCCCCAAGTAATACAGCCGTGGATTTAGTGGCCGAACAAGTTTCGATGGCAGGGCTAGAGGTTCTGCGAGTTGGGAATCCGAGTAGGGTTTCTGAAAAACTTCAAAGCCTGACTTTAGAATACAAGATTACAAACCATACGTATTCAAAAGAATCGAAAAAGCTGAAAAAACAGGCACAGGAATTTAAAAATATGGCTCATAAATACAAAAGAAATTTTGGAAAAGCCGAACGAGAGCAACGAAAAGCATTGTTTGATGAAGCTCATCGAATAATGAAAGAGGTTGAAAAAACCGAACAGTATATTATAGAGGAAGTTTTGAAACAAACTCAAGTGGTAACCGCAACTTTGGTGGGGTCGAACCATTATACCGTTAGAGATTTGGTTTATGATTTCGTGATTATCGACGAAGCTGGTCAAGCCCTAGAACCCGCCTGTTGGATTCCGATACTAAAAGGCCAAAAACTGATTCTCGCTGGCGACCATTGCCAATTGCCCCCAACCATCAAATCGGAAGAGGCAGCCCAGCAAGGTTTAAGCAAAACATTGTTAGAAAAATTAATAGAATCTTGTCCTTCAACAGTCAATTTATTAGATACACAATATCGAATGAACGGCCTGATTGCTGGGTATTCGTCTCAAATATTTTACGAAAACAAACTAAAAACACCTCCACATCTAGCATTTCAGACAATATTCAAAAATGATAAACCTCTTTTATTTTTAGATTCGGCAGGTTGTGGATTTGAAGAAAAATTGGAGGGGACAAGTAGCACCAACCCAGAAGAAGCAGTTTTTTTGATAAATTATCTTGAAAAATGGATTATTGAGTCCAAAGAATTATTAACAGTCCAACCTTTTCCGAGCATCGGTATCGTTTCTCCGTACAAAAAGCAAGTACAAATTTTACAAGAATTGCTGTTGGAAAATCAAAATCTGAAACCATACCTAAATTTTATAAACATAAATACGATTGATAGTTTTCAAGGTCAAGAAAGGGATTGTATAATGATAAGTTTGGTAAGGAGCAACCAAGAAGGCAACATCGGATTTTTGAGTGATATTAGGCGAATGAATGTGGCGATGACGAGAGCCAAGAAAAAACTTGTTGTGGTTGGAGATAGTGGTACACTAAGCAAAAATATTTTTTATGACGGATTCATAGACTACGCCCAACAACATAAAGGATATTTTAGTGCATGGGAGTTTCTGAACTAGCTAAATTTTATTTGTAAACCTTAAAACTGATTGGGCAATAAACAACCGTTTAGGAATATTTAAAATAATAATATTGAATGATTATTCAATATTATTATTATTTTGGAAACTTTGGCACAAAATTTGGTAGCACTAAGTATAAGCAATATGGTTACCAATTTTATACCCTATCCCAATGTTTCTGTTCATACACAACCACCTTCAATCTCCTTCAAAATCATCATTTATCAAATTGTTAATGTTGATAATTTCGATTTTAGCCGTTAATGTAAATCTAAAAGCCCAAATTTCAGGCAGAGTTTTTAAAGATTTTAATGCCAATGGTATTCAAGACAGTACCTCCGTTTATTACGATACAGGAAGAGTTGGAAACATCGTAAATGCCTACGACAACTCTGGAACGCTTGTTGGAACTGCCACAACGGGGGCACATGGTTTATACACAATACCAAATTTGGTTGGTAAGTTTAGGGTAGAATTTGTAATGCCATTTGGTTTCAACGACGGCTACACTGCTGCCACCCGAGGTCCCAAGCGGAGTAGGTCTCAAATCGCATTTGTTACCGCCCCCGACAATGATGTAAACCTTGGACTAAATGCCGACAGTGATTATTGTCAAGAAAATCCTCCTGTTTTAGGTGTTTGTTTTAGTTTGGGTAAAGGAAAGCCTGGCGAAAATGCCATGTATTCTATTCCTTATGATGCCGAAGGCCGAGACCAAAGCCAAATTTCGATGATAAATTCTAATACAGGATTTATGGGGGCAGTTTGGGGCGTAGCACATCAAAAAAGCACGCATTCGGTATTTACATCAGCATTTATGAAACGCCACAGTGCTTTTGGAGATGGTGGCACGGGGGCAATATATGTAACCACCAAGGCCAACAAGCCTAATCTTGCCACAACTTCGCTTTATATTAATCTTAAAGATTTTGGAATAGATACGGGTGCAGACC
>JAYWHL010000066.1:0-4766 GCA_043777715.1 Cytophagaceae bacterium
CAAAATATAAAATTAGCCCAAGTGGCCACAGGACTAGGAACAGAGTGGGTACGAGAACCCCGACTGCCCCTTGTTGGCCAAGAGCGAGAAAATATCCTCAAAATCATTAACGATTCAATAGCCACAAGGCCAGTTTTGCCTGTGCTTTAGGTGTTGTTTTATTTTTTGTATCGTCAGGTATTTCCGTCTGACATATATTTGAGACTGTTGGGCGGAAACCTGAGTGCTGGCCAATTTTACAAAATATAGCATAACACAGAGATTTGTCTAAGAATATTGCTCTCGCAAAGGTGGTTGTTGAGCCACCAACCACGGAAAATATAGCCAACTAATTAACAATCAATAGCTTATAAATAAAAATGAATCAGAGAATAACAATAAATCCTGAAATTTGCCACGGCAAACCAACGATTAGAGGTTCAAGAATAATGGTTATTACAATACTTGAGTTACTGGCAAGTGGCATGACCAATGATGAAATTTTAGAAGACTATTCTTTTTTAGAAACCGAAGATATTCAATCTTGTCTTGCTTATGCAGTTCAGTTAGCACATTTTCACGTTGAAGATTTTGCAGTATGAAATTCATAATTGATGAGCAGTTACCCATTAAATTGGCCGATTGGCTAAACACAAAAGGATTTGATACTTTACACACCTCTTATTTTAACAAAAAATCTCTCAATGATAAAGAAATAAGAGCAATAAGTATGGGAGAAAACAGAATCTTAATTTCTAAAGATGAAGATTTTTTTAACTCCTTTATATTGTTGAGGGAACCTTATAAACTTATTTTTTTAACAACTGGGAATATCAAAAATAGACAACTGCTAGATATTTTTAGAGAAAATTTCAATCACATACTAAAGCTAATCGAACAGCATGATGTTTTAGAAGTCAAAAAAGATTTGATTAAAATTTGGTTTTGAAATCTTTCAAAATTCATTAAAATTGAGTAAAAATAATTATCAAAAAGCATTCTATTTTGCAATAATCTTATTCCTAATTGCTTCAAAAATAGCTTGGGGTCAAGCTACTTTTACAAATTGGTATATTGAACTTTTTGTTTATGTTCCAATGATTTATCAAATGATTTTCAATAGCTTATATGGTTGGTGGCCTAAATTGGATTCCTATACCAATTACAGTTAAACCAAAGAAATTTAAGAACCCAAGTTAAAAAATGAACAAATCTTTTTTTTGTATAGATGCTCATACTTGCGGCAATCCTGTAAGGCTTGTGGCAGGTGGCGGGCCAAATTTGATTGGAAACAATATGTCTGAAAAACGACAACACTTTCTTGCAGAATTCGATTGGATAAGAAAAGGATTAATGTTTGAACCCCGTGGACACGACATGATGTCGGGAAGCATTTTGTACCCGCCCCATGACCCTCAAAACGATGTGGCCGTTCTTTTTATCGAAACAAGTGGCTGTTTGCCAATGTGCGGCCATGGTACTATCGGGACAATTACGATTGCGATAGAACATGGCCTAATTATCCCCAAAATCCCTGGCGTAGTCAGAATGGAAGCTCCTGCTGGCTTGGTAATGATTTCGTATCAACAAGAAGGCACTAAAGTAAAGTCGGTAAAATTAACGAACGTAGCTTCTTATTTGGCTGCCCAAAACATCACAGTAGAATGTCCAGATTTAGGAAAATTAAAAGTTGATGTGGCTTATGGTGGTAATTTTTATGCCATAATAGACGTTCAAGAGAATTTTAAAGGATTAGAACATTACACCGCCGACCAATTGATTGCTTGGGCAAGGGTGCTGAGGACTAGAATAAACGAAAATCATCAATTTATCCACCCCGAAAACCCGACAATCAAAGGGTTAAGCCATATTGAATGGACAGGAAAAGTGATAGCCCCAAGTTCGAGTGCTAGAAACGCAGTTTTTTATGGAGACAAAGCCATCGACCGCTCGCCCTGTGGCACGGGAACTTCGGCAAGAATGGCACAATGGGCGGCCAAAGGAAAATTAAAAGAAGGCGATGAGTTTATTCACGAAAGTATTATTGGCAGTAAATTTATTGGCAGGATTGAAGGCCGAACAAAAGTAGGGAATTTTGACGCCATTTATCCAAGCATAGAAGGTTGGGCTAGGATATTTGGCCATAACACAATAACAATCGACGACCAAGACGACCCCTACGCCTTTGGTTTTCAAGTTATTTAGAATTAGTATTTATCGAATTTTTTTCCGTGGTTGGTGGCTCACCAACCACCTTTGCGAAAGCAATATTCTTAGATAAATCTCTTTTCCGTGGTTGGTGGCTCACCAACCACCTTTGCGAAAGCAATATTCTTAGATAAATCCCTTTTCCGTGGTTGGTGGCTCACCAAACACCTTTGCGAAAGCAATATTCTTAGATAAATCTCTGTGTTATGCTATATTTTGTAAAATTGTCCAGCCAGCACTCAGGAATTTTTCGGCGTTTTAATTGCACAATTTATTAACAAACCTTTGATTACCAATATTTTACATATCACAAATTAATCAATCCCTCGCCAATTGATTACTCTAGTTTTATACATTTCTTTGAAAGAATCTCCGCCATAAATCAATTTTTTTTCGGCAATCAAGTCAGGAAAATGTTTTTCAAAATGTTGAATCCCCTTAAAAAAATCGCTTGAAAGTGTTTGGCTTGACTTGATTTCGATGATTTCAAAACCATTTTCCCGCTCTATCATCAAATCAATTTCGTTTTGGTTTGAGTCCCTATAAAAGAAAAAATTTTGTCTTTTTACTTGATGAAAATCTTCTTTTAAGAAATTAGACACTACTAAATTTTCAAACAAACTGCCCCTCGCATAATGGCTATCTACCTGATTATCAGTCTTTATTCCCAACAAATTTGCTACCAACCCTGTATCCCAAAAGTATAGTTTAGTACTTTTGGTCAGCCTGGTATTAATATTTTTGAAGTAAGGCGGTAATTGAAAAATGATATAAGAAGCCTCCAAAATGGTTATCCACAATTGGGCAGTTTTTGGAGAAATCCCACAATCGTTTGCCAAGTTACTATAATTCAAAAGTTGTCCAACTCTACCCGCACAAAGCCTTATGAAGTTTCTGAACAGGTTCAAATTCTGAATATTTAAAATACTTCGCACATCTCGCTCAATATACGTTTCAAGATAATTGGGGTAATATTCGTCAGGAGCAACATCTCTGCTATACAACATCGGATAAAAACCTTTTAGAATAGCACTTGTAAATTGTTGTGGAAGTAAATTTTGAGCCTTTAATTCCGAGAAATCAAAAGGTAAAAGTTTAAATAAAGCAAGTCTTCCTGCTAGGCTTTGCGTTATTTTTTCGATTAACAAAAAATTTTGAGACCCCGACAAAATATATTGCCCCATAATTTGGTCATTATCTATTTTTGTTTGAAGATAATTGAACAAATGCGGCACTCGTTGGGCTTCATCAATGATAACATACCTATCAAAATTGCCCAAAAACCCATTTGGGTCTTGTTCTGCCATTTGTCTGATTTCAGGATTTTCTAACGAAACGTATTGATAATCAGGGAATACGTTTTTGAGTAGCGTAGTTTTTCCTGACTGGCGTGGGCCTGTAATTGCTAAAACAGGAAACTTTTTGGCATATAATTTTATAGCCTGCTCGATATTTCTTTGGATATACATTTTATGTAAATTAAGAATCTGATTCCTAATTTACATAAAAATACGCAAATCCTTCATTTCAGTTTGATAACAACATTAAATTTTGTGCTTGATGAACCGTGGCACGCCATATTTTCACAATAAAATAGGCGTGCCACGCATACCTTCCCTTAAAATTTTCATCAATCAACAATCATTATTTTTTTTGTAACCGAACTGACTTCAAATTCTATCCTCAAAAAATAAGTCCCTTTGGCCAAATCAGCAATCCAGCATTTAAATTTCTTGGGGTTTTCTTCTTCAATCTTAATCGTAATTTCTCTTCCCAAATTATCCAAAAGCCTAATGTTGCTCATTTTGGTTGGCAATTTAGTTTCTAAAATTACCTGCCCATTGCTTGGATTAGGAAAAACCCTTTCAATCAAATTTAGGTTATCCTCGAAGCCCGTAACCACCACTGGAGGAATAACTGGAGGAACAATAACAACTGGCGGTTGAACTCCTCCTGCACAAGCGTTAAGGGTATTTTGTCGTATTTCTATCAATTTTGCATATAAATTATCGCCTGGGCAATCAGTAGCACAAGAACCGTCTCGGTGTGATGAAATATTAAATAAATTTTTCCCAGACGCCGCATGAATCGTTTTGGTCAAAGGGTCAATTTTTTCTTTTTCAGCCTTCCAAGCCATCAGTTTTGCCAAAGCATCAATCGCTTTTTGAGGCGGCTGAACCAGCATATAATCTCCCAACATACAAATCCCCATGGTATTGGTGTTTTGAGAACAAAAATGAGCCCCCACAACATTGTCGCCATCGGCAAGGCCCTGCCCGTCTCTTCCTTCAAAAATTGTTCCGTCTTGGGCAATCAAAAAATTATAGCCAACATCATTCCAGCCATTGCTTTGGGTATGATACACATAAATATTCCGAACCACATCGGTAAAATTAGTATTCATATTTGAGCCAGCCGCATGATGAACGATGAGGTGTTTAACCACCGACTGAACAGGTTTTTCTTTTGGCGGAGTAAGCCCAGTTCTCCAAGTGGCGATAGGTACAACAACGGGTTTGTCGCAAGCCGATAACTTAAAATTTTGATTTAACTCATTTAATATCAATGGTTTAACATAA
>JAYWHL010000067.1:0-4764 GCA_043777715.1 Cytophagaceae bacterium
GGAGAGGCTTAACCTTTGTAGTAAAAAACGTCAAAAACCCTGTTATTTCGCTTCGGAGAAGCGTAACGTTTGCTAGGTTAGGCTTCTCCGAAGCCCGAACAGGGGCGTATTATAATTTTCTACAAAGGTTGTGCCTCTCCGAGGCAAAGTATCAGAAAGTAATCTACGATCAAAATAACTTATTAAACACTGTAATTAGTTTTTACAAAAAATAAATATAAAGATTGGCGAGGCAAAAAAACACTAGCTTTAGGTTCAAACAATTTACGATTTGCCAAGACCAAACCACCATGAAGGTTTGCACAGATGCTTGTATTTTGGGGGCTTGGGCAGCAATAAAAGATGCTACAAAGATTTTGGATATTGGTACAGGCACTGGTTTGTTGGCATTGATGGCCGCCCAACGCAGCAATGCTTCTATCCATGCCGTAGAACTTGACCCAGAAGCATATCAACAAGCAAAAACGAATGTAAAGAATAGTGCTTTTGCCAGACAAATTGAGGTATTTTATGCTTCTATTCAAGATTTTACAGTACAAAATGATACCAACCAATACAGCCATATTTTATGTAATCCGCCTTTTTTTGAAAATTATTTGCCTTCAAAAAACCCTAAACGCAACACCGCCCTACACACCCAAACGTTACCTTTCGTGGAATTGGCTTTGGCAATAAATCAACTTTTGGCAAGCAACGGACAATGTTTTTTGTTATTGCCACCTTTTCAGTCGGCTCAGTTTTTGGTCATTGCCAACGCCATGGGTTTATATGCCCACAAGCAGTTATTCATTAGCCATCAGCCCAATAAAAACCCTTTCAGAATTGTCAGTGTATTGAGCCGTACCAACGAGCCAATCGTTACTGAAAGCCTCATTATCAGAGACTTATCTCAGGATTATAGCCCCGAATTTAGGGCTTTGTTGCAAGATTTTTACCTTATTTTTTGAGAAACCTAACCCGATTGGCCAAGGTTTTACAATTTTGGGAAAAGCCCCCGAATCTCTTTTAACAAATCCTGAAATTTGGGTTTGCTCAAAATATCTTTTTCATAACACAAATCCATGTTTATCAAATCGTAGGTATGCTTTATTTTTCCACCTGATGTAGCATTCCCTTTTGCATCGTGGTCTCTACCCATGAGCCACAAAGTATCTGATATTGAGGCCGTTGAAACAATATCATGTGATACAATAATTACCGTATTCAGTTCATTTATATTGGCGATTTCTTGGATAAATTCCTGTACTTCGGCAATCATATTGATGTCTAGGCCACTAAAAGGTTCGTCTAAGAGCAAGAAATGTTTTGAACAAAGCAGCTGTTGGGCAATGGCAATTCTTTGTTTTTGTCCGCCTGAAAGTTGGGCAGGATAGAGTTTTGCTTTGTCTGATAGCTTGAAACGGTCGAGCATCAAAGCCATTTTTTCTTTGGCTTCTTTTTCGTTGGGATAAAGTTTTTTAGCGGCTACTAAAAGATTTCCTTCAACCGTTCGATGACTAAAAAGCGGATAATTTTGCTGTACCACGCCCACCATGCCTGCCACTACGGGTTCGAGGGGATCGCCCAGCAACACTGTTCCCGTTGTGGGTTCGAGTAAACCCGAAAGGATTTCAAAAAACTTGGTTTTCCCAACGCCCGAAGGCCCCAAAAACCCTACGATTTACCCCGTGGTTACGTTAGGGCGAACAATATCTTTGATTTCGATATTGATGTCTTGTAATATCTGATTTCCTCCGATATTGAGTGAAATATTCTCAGCTTTAAGGATGGTTTTTGTTTTTTGAGCGTTCATTGGGGTAATTTATCCAAGTATTTTTTTACGGCTAATTGTATCTTATTTTTTACTTGAGTCCAAGTTATTTTTTTCAAAGGGTCGGGGTCTATTTGGCGTTCAGCATCTTCAAAATAAATCATCGAGCGAAGAATATACAAAACGTCTTTTGAGGAATATTTTAGTTTAAAAAATCCTAGAATCTCTTCTATCGAATAACGATCTAAAATTTCTACTAAATCCCAAAAGTCTTTTTTACTTCCTCTTCTGGCAAGTGCATTTAACTTCATCGCTATTACGTCTGGACAAGAAGTTAGGCGTATTCCGTCTTCTTCATCAAAGGGTTCAATGTCAGGATAAGGGACAAATACCATGTCAATTTTCACTCCTTCAACAAACAAAAATAGCATATTAGGATTTTCATCAACGACTTCAACAGTCTGAAACCTTCGCTCTATTTCAGACAGGATTGTTTCACTGTTAAATGGCTCATTGGTAAATAAATCTAAGTCAATACTCATGCGGTGGCCGTATCTCAATGATAAATTTGTACCCCCTACCAAACCAAATTTTTGAAGAGAAGGCATCGACATCATTTCTTTTAAAAGTCCCAATGTTGCGGGTGCAACTGTCTTTGTGTAAAGCATTTAAATTGTTCGGGTTTTAAATCGAAAAAAAAGCATACGAAATTGAGTACGTCCTTCTTCAAATAAGGTGATTTTACGATTTCTTGACGTATGGTTTCTTTGCCATAAAACTTTAATGTATTGACAAAATCACTCATTACGCCATAGTTCATTACTTTATCAATGATAAAAGACTTATCTTTTTCAAAATCTAAATCTTCAAATTTAACGTCCCAAAAAGAGCGAGACGAGATTTGAGATGATTCATGTATCTTGAACTCTTGCATTTTTTTATCGTTTTTCTAAAGTGAGCGAAGCGTAGGGACAAAACAGATTCTTCAAAGCTCCAATACCATAATCCATTATGATTCCAACAATTAAAATCACAATTTGAATCGCAAAAACGGCCTCTAAATGAAAGTGTTTATTTTGGTTCAGAAGCATCGTTCCGATACCACCTTCAGTTCTTGAAATCCCTTCAATCATCGTGAGCATCATCCAAGAAATAGCAAAATTCTGACGAATTATTTCAAAAACCACATCCATTTTTCCTAAAATAATTACTTCCCAAACCACCTGCCATTCAGGCATACGGAGCGTACGGGCATGATTGAGTTCGTTTTTGGTTACATTTTCTATTTCTGCGACCATGTTGGTTACAAAGAAAACCGTTATGCCAAAAACCATCAAAGAAACTTTGAGGCTATGCCCCGAATGTGTCATCATTGTAAAAACAAACGACAGCCCAACCAAAGTCAAAAAGCGAAATTTGCTCACCATAAAGGCCAATGGTCTAAAAAATGGAATGACCGTTGCGTAAGAAACCAGGAGGGAAATAACGATAGCAATAAGCATAGATTTAATGCTCAATATCATACTCGTCCAAAGTTCTTGGATAAGGTTATCTTCGGAAATCAATTTACCGAGACTACTGAAAATTTCGGTAGGTTTTGGTAAAAATGTCGAATTAGAAAACAGCCAAATCAGAGCTACAATAATGACTTGGAACAAAACCATGATGCCAATCGTGGACTTATCGGTTTTGCCGTATGGTTTGAAAATTTGTAGGTATTTATTCATTGTTGGGGGGTGGTTTAATCAGTCATTCTTTGGTTGTGATAACATTTAATAATGGAATTTGAAACTATTGTATTGTTATATTATCTAAAAATTCATCAAAGTTTTGGAATATTTTATATCCCAAAAATGGGAAATTGTCTAAATCTAAATAGTACACTTCTCCAAAAGATTCTGGTGATTTATCGAAAGCAAATAATGCATTTGAGTCCGTTGAGCAAAAAACACTGTACCTTTTATAAAGAGCTTTTATACATTCCAAGGCTTCTAAATCATTTTCAAAGAATTCAAACTTAACTTCTAAATAATCATTTGTAACAAATTCCTCATAAGACATAAACCTACTTATTGTTTCATGGATTATCTTTCCTTCTGAATTAGTATAAATAGACGCATTATTTATAGTTCCTCCATTTGAAAATTGTAAAAATTTGCAATAGCTTTCGGGAATATTCGTATTGTCTAAATCAATATTTGAGGAAAGAATTTCTGAGCCTAACCAGCCAAATCGTTCGTTTATAGCTTTTTTCATTCTTTAATGTGGCTTACAAATTACTAATTGATGTTACGCTGAACATTAAGGTTGAGCTTCTCCGAAGCTATTTTAACTCATATTTTTCTTTCTACAAAGGTTATACTTCTCCGAAGTAACGCAAGATGATTACTTCGGAGAAGTATAACCTTTGTAGAAAATGCAAAAAAGGCAATCTTAGCTTCGGAGAAGCTCAACCTTAAATCTTGCCTAACAAATTCTTACTAATATATTGATTTACCCGCACCATTTGCTCCAGTAATTACAAATAAATTAAGCATTGGTCAAATGATATTTTTTTGAATTTTTGAAACTTCGGATTTTGTTAACTTTCTAACTGAAAAATAATCACGATAATCTGCACTAAATTCTACAATCTCAATTGTACCATCTGCATATTCCATGTAGGCTTGATTGCTGGGTAATTCTTCGCTATCATCAATCATAAAGGGAAAACCCGCAAGATGTTTTTGCTTGCGAAGTGTGAGAATAGATTGCTCTATTTTCTGGTCAAAATTATAGGTAAGTGTCTGCATTTTCTTTGTTTTTCTAAATAACAATATACTGAAATTATTAATCTTTTCTAATTCGTCAGACGCTGTCTGGCGAATTGAGTTTTTAGATTTGGCAGACCGTCTGCCAAATCTAAAAATACAACCCTATTTCCCCATCACAATCGTAACTCTCCTATTCTTTGCCTTGCCTTCGGGCGTGCCGTTAGAAACCAACGGATTCATCTGTCCGTGGGCGATGATGGC
>JAYWHL010000068.1:0-4734 GCA_043777715.1 Cytophagaceae bacterium
GCTTTCTTGCTTTGGTCGTTCAAAAGTTCTAGGTCTAAACTTTGGGGAGGGGTGTTTTTTAATTGCTCAAATAGTGCTTTTGTGTCCTCTTCTTTACGAACGGCAAGCAATAGTTTTTCGGAAAGTGGTACAAGGTTTTGAGCATGAGATTTGCCAAGTACAAGCAACAAAAATAGCGAAAGGAGGAGTGGATTTTTTAACATTTTTGGGGATTTTTAATTCCAAAATTTGGGGAAGTTATCTATATGCTCAATACAAGTACAAAGACAATCTAAACCATAAAGGAACAAAGAACACAAAGATTTGATATTCAGTTTGTTATAAACATTTTCATACTTACCCACCCCTCCATTTCTTTATCTTTTGGGAGGAAATCTCTTTTTGTTAAAGGGTTTTTTATTGCCTGTTCCTCCAGCGGGACTCGCTGGCCGTACATTGGGTTGGTACAGTGGCCCTGCATCTAAAAAACTTGGCAATGGCAATTTGGGTACTTCTTTACCAATAAGGGCTTCGATGGCCGCAAATTTGCGTTGGTCTTTGTCGTTTATAAACGTAATGGCCGTACCCGTGGTTTCGGCACGGGCGGTGCGGCCAATGCGATGTACGTAGTCTTCGGGGTCGTGGGGGGTATTAAAATTAACCACCAGACTGATGCCCTCTACGTCTATTCCTCTCGACAAAATATCTGTCCCAATAATAATAGGAAGTGTTTTGTTTTTAAATTCTCGCAAAATTTCTTCCCGTTCTTTTTGTTCCAAATCAGAATGAAAAGCCTTGGTGTTTAGCCCCACACGATGTAGGTCTTGGTCTAGTTTTTTAACGCCTTCTTTGGTTGATGCAAAAATAATAACACTCGCAAACTTGCCACCCTTGAGTATATGGCTCAACAGTCTTATTTTTTGGGTATCATACACCAAATATGCCTGTTGCAAAATCCCTTCTGATGGCTTAGAAATAGCAATACTTACCTGCACAGGGTTTTGCAAAATGGTATTGGCCAGCGTTCTGATTTTGGGAGGCATTGTGGCCGAAAACAAAATGGTTTGGCGTTTTTTGGGTAAATACGAAATCACTTTTACGATGTCGTCATAAAAACCCATGTCTAGCATACGGTCGGCTTCGTCCAGTACTAGGTGTTGGAGGCTGTCAAACTTGATTAGCCCCGTTTGTAACAAAGCAATCAGGCGGCCTGGAGTGGCTATTACTATTTCTGCCCCTTCTTCTAGGGCTTTGCGTTGTTGGTTCCAAGCTGCCCCGTCGCCACCGCCATAGATAGAGATAGAACTTACCCCCGTAAAATATCCCAAGCCTTCTACCTGTTGGTCTATCTGGGTGGCCAATTCTCTGGTGGGGGATATTACAAGGGTATTCAACCGCCGTTGGTCATCGGGCAGGCCAATAATTTTATTGAGAATGGGCAGCAAAAAAGCTGCGGTTTTACCCGTACCCGTTTGGGCACAGGCAATGAGGTCTTTGCCTTCTAGCACCACAGGAATGGCTTCGGCTTGGATAGGCGTTGGTTTGTCGTAGCCCATGGCATAAAGGCCATCGAGGAGCTTGGAGTCGAAATTAAAATCTTGAAAGGTCAATGTATTGTTGTTAGTAAAATCGTATTTGATAATGTCGGTTATTATTTTTTCATTGATTCAAAGACGATTGTTAGGTCTGTTTTTTTTAGAAATTGATTAGCGTCTTGAAGTTTTTTATGAACTATTTGTTCTCCGTTTTGGCGGTTAGTTTTGGAAACCTCTTTTTCGGAGCTAGTGCTTTTGAACTGGTAGGTAAAGTTTTCTTTGGCTTCTTGAAATGAATAGGACTGTTCTTCCATTTATCGGTTTTAAAATTTTAGTATCTTGAAAATTGTTTTTAAAGTATTCCTTGTTCGATTTGAGACACCTTAGTTGAGGGACAATTATACATCATTACCCAATCATCATGCCAAATTATAAATAAGAAAAACGCCTGATTTTCAAGCACTTCAAATAATAATGCAATTTACTGAATTTTGGTCGGATAGTTTTTAAATTAAGTTCTCTAATACCAAAAAACTACTTTTCAGAAGCTAGTTTCAGAAATCATAGCTTTCAACTATTTGATTTTTAGCTACTTAAATTTACACATTCATTTTTTGTAATCTCCAAACGCTATTCCTATTATATTTGTGAGTTATTTTGAGTTAAATACCAAAGGCGGCCAAATCCCATTCTTTTAACTTAGTTTTTGTATTTGATTATTTTCATTGATGTATCGAAAAATAAGCCAATAGCCAACTGTTTATTGCTTACAGCCACATATTATCATTCATCTTTCATAATTTACCATTATTATGTCTTGGTTTTCAAGAAAAGAAAAGGGAATTACTACTCCCACCAATCAAAAATTAGATGCTCCAGAGGGGCTTTGGTACCAGTGTCCATCTTGTAAAAAAGCCATGCACACCCGTGAGCATAAACTCAATGCCTTTACGTGTATTGCTTGTAATTATCACGAAAAAATAGGCTCGCAAGAATACTTTGAACTGATTTTTGACGAAACCAAGTTTGTAGAACTTGACCCCACCATGACTTCGGGCGACCCGCTTGGTTTTAGAGATACCAAGGGTTATCCAGAGCGAATAAAAGCAACCGAAAAAAAAACGGGCCTTAAAGATGCCGTTCGTACGGGCGTTGGCAAAATCAATGGGCAAGATTTAGTGATTTCTTGCATGGATTTTAGTTTTATTGGTGGCTCTATGGGTTCGGTAGTGGGCGAAAAAATTGCCCGTGGCATGGACTATTCCCTCAAAAACAAAGTTCCGTTTTTAATGATTTCAAGAACGGGCGGTGCCAGAATGATGGAGGCGGGCTTTTCGTTGATGCAAATGGCCAAAACTTCCGCAAAAATTGCCCTACTCGAACAAGCCAAAATTCCATATATCTCTCTCCTCACCGATCCCACAACGGGTGGTGTAACGGCTTCTTATGCCATGCTGGGCGACTTTAACATTTCAGAACCAGGGGCTTTGATAGGTTTTGCTGGGCCTAGGGTTATTCGTGAAACCATCGGTAAAGACCTCCCAAAGGGCTTTCAAAGTGCCGAGTTTGTACTCGAACATGGCTTTTTGGATTTTATCGTGGACAGAAAAGACCTCAAAGACAAACTTTCGAGCTTGTTGGGAATGTTGGCGTAGATTTTTTCGTTTCCGTGGTTGGTGGCTCACCAAACACCTTTGCGAAAGCAATATTCTTAGACAAATTTCGGTATCATTCTGTATTTTGTAAAATTGTTCAGTATTCAAATAATCAGCATTATAGAACTTGTAATCTCTTGTGTTTCAAGCCGATAGTTAGTTGCCAATAGCCAATTAAAATAATTTATGCACATCAATTTCAATAAATCGCCCGACGGCTTAGTGCCTGCGGTAATACAAGACGATACCACCAACAAAGTTTTGATGTTGGGTTATATGAACCAAGAAGCCTTTGATAAAACCAAGGCCGAAGGCAAGGTTACGTTTTTTAGTAGAAGCAAACAACGTCTCTGGACAAAGGGCGAATCGTCGGGTAATTTCCTGATTGTCAAGGAGATATTGCTAGACTGCGATGCTGATAGTTTATTAATAAAAGCCCAGCCCGATGGCCCAACGTGCCATACTGGGGCTGATACTTGTTGGAACGAAGCCAATACAGGCCAAGCCGCATGGTTAGATAAACTCAAAAACGTAATAAAAGACCGCCATCAAAATCCGAGCGATGTGTCTTATACGGCATCGTTGTTTAAAAAAGGACGGAACAAAATTGCCCAAAAAGTGGGAGAGGAGGCCGTTGAACTGGTAATAGAAGCCATGGATACCAACGACCATTTGTTTAAGGAAGAAGCCGCCGATTTGCTTTTTCACTACCTTGTTTTGCTAGAAGACCGAGGCATCGATTTCAACGAAATTATCAACGTATTGAAAGAACGGCACAAGTGAGAGTCTAGCATTTTTAACATCAAGAACTTTAGGTATATCCCAAATTTTTTTACAATAATTTTGGGATATTCTTTTGAACAAAAAATAAAAACCAGCAACAAAGCCGCCAACAGATAATTTCCAAAAGTTACCATGAACAGAGATGTAAATTTATCAGCACTCCGACCAACAATACCCACAGCCGAGGCTATTGGTTTGTTAGAATCATTTCAAAATCAGACACTTAGACCAATCTTAAAACTACAAAACGATGTCGTTGTGTTGGTTTTTAGGCATTATGCCAAGAAGCGAAAAGACGAATTTTATAAACAATCGCCCAAAGAAAAGCTGGCGTACATAGAGCAAGCCATTAAGCGAGATATGAAATTTAAGCATTACGTAACGGGACTGATTGTAGGGCATTTTACGAAAGAAGAGTTTGATGTTTTCTATCAAAACGAAGAAGAAAACACCAAACGCCTGATAAATCTTTTGATTCAACGTTTACAGTCTCAGGTTGAGGCTTTGTAGGAAAACAGATAATGCAATCGTGCCAAAAATTTATGTTAGGTATCAGCCCTTTGTGTTCTTTGTTCCTTTCCAGTGGTTGGTGGCTCACCAACCACCTTTGCGAAAGCAATATTCTTAGACAAATCTATGTGTTATGGTATGTTTTGTAAAATTGTCCAGCATTCAGTAATCTTGAATTTGTATTTTACAAAAAACTGAATATCAGCCCTTTGTGTTCTTTGTTCCTTTGTGGTTAATCTTGCATTTGTATTTTAGTAGTCTCCAAAAATGGC
>JAYWHL010000069.1:0-4734 GCA_043777715.1 Cytophagaceae bacterium
TTTTAGGTCAAAATGAGGTTGTTTTTTGTCCATACGCAGATTTTTTCGAGTGCGTAGCATCGCTACGGACGACAAAAAATCTAAAGTATGGGCTGAAAATAACCCCTTTGGGGCAAAAGAAATAAGTTTAAACAGCTTCATAAACAAAGATAGGGATTTAATCAGAAATGAGATAAAAAGCACTAAACTTTGGGAACAGTGGTTGAAGAAAGGCTTTTATATTATCATAAAAGCTACTAAATGCAGTGTTTAATAAGTTATCTAAATCAGAGATTACTTTTTGATACTTTGCCTCGGAGAGGCACAACCTTTGTAGAAAATTGTAATACGCCCCTGTTCGGGCTTCGGAGAAGCCTAACCTAGCAAACGTTACGCTTCTCCGAAGCGAAATAACAGTGTATTTGACGTTTTTTGCTACAAAGGTTAAGCCTCTCCGAGGCAAAAACATAGCAAAGCCAAAATTTCAAGGCACTATTGATATTAACTATTTCCATTTCCTAAGACTTCTTTACCCAACTTAGGTTCCGTTGCCAAAAATTTCAAAAAATTTATTAAACACTGTATTAAATTATACTGAATTTCTGAAAAAGGTGCATCAAAATAAAAATCCTTAGACAAAAAACGAAAATAGAAATTGAGCAAAACAAAACCGATATTTGTAAAAAAAACAGAATAAAATATGAAAAAACGATTGGCCATTGTTTTCCTTTACTGTCTCACGATAGGTATGGCAGTAGGACAAAAAACTAAACTGACCCCCAAACAAAAAGAAGCTAAAAATTTTATTTATGACTACAATACAGGAAGGCATAATGTATATAAAATTGATAGTATTCCGAAAGATGGTATTCTGATTAACAAAGGTTGGAGGTATGACCTATCCGACAATATAGCCTATTTAAACAAAGATTTTGACGATAAAAAATGGAAATTAGTTGCCATAGACAGTCCAATGAAAGAATACAGTGTTGCCAAAAAACAAATTGGGTGGTTCAGAAAAAAAATCTTTATCGATAGTTCGCTTGTAAACAAGCCCTATTCACTCAAAATTTTACTAACTGGAGCAGCCGAAATATACTTGAATGGTAAACTCGTAACCAAAATCGGGAATATTAGTAAAAATCGTAAAAATGACGAATTACTTTTTTCAAACGCATCTCTTCCTTATAATCTTACTTTTAACAATTCTGGTGAGCAACAAATTGCGGTTAGGTTTCTTTTTAGTGAAAAAGTGGACTTTGCCAATAGTTTAGATATGTTTCCTTTAAGCATCAGAATCCAAAAACTTGATGGTTTTATAAAAGAACAAATTGCCAGAAGCACAAACAGAATGTTGGCCAATGGTATTTTTATTGGTCTGTTTTTTATGACGGCCTTGATACATTTTTTCTTTCATCGATTTTTTAGGCGGCAACAATTCAACATTTTGTTTAGTATTTCAATGTTGATTTTTGCGATATATTTTGGCTTTTCCAGTAACTCCGACTCACAAGAAAATTTAGAGTACTTCATTTTTTTAAGTGTGTCAAAAGACATTCTCTTTCCGCTTGCCCATCTTGTTTTATTGATAGCCGTTTATGATTACCTCCAATATCCAAAGCGTATTATTTTTTGGGGAGTATTTCTTGTTTTTGTTTCAGTGCATTTTGCAAAGTTTTTCTTGCCTACTGTCCGAGACTACGCTGGGTTTTCTTACTTAATATTAATTGCCAATTATATCATTTTGATAGTCCAGTCTTCAAAAAACAAATCACAAAATGGCAAAGTAATGCTCAATGCCATTGTTACATTTTTGGTTATCCTTTGTTTAACCTTTGTTTTTTTAGTTGTTTACGTCTCGTTAATGGCTTCCAATCTTTATAACCCTCAATCTGCTGGGTATCATTTAGGTAGTTCTTCATGGTTTTCAATCATTCTTGTTTTGTTTATGGCAGGGCCGCAGCTATCGGTTTCGGCGGCAATTTCCTTGAGTTTGGCCAAAGAGTTTGTAAAAACGAATTTTTTACTGAAACAAAAACTTGATGAAATCGAAGCCCTTTCGGCAGAAAAACAACAACTTTTGGCATCACAAAACGAGATTTTAGAACACCAAGTTAAAGAACGAACCGATGAGCTTCATCAATCACTGGAGCATCTGAAGGCAACACAAACGCAACTAATTCAGTCAGAAAAACTAGCAAGTTTAGGCGAACTTACCGCAGGCATTGCCCATGAGATACAAAATCCATTGAATTTTGTAAATAATTTTTCAGAATTGAGTTTTGAACTTATCGATGAAATTCCTTCTCCTCCAGAAAATTCGGGCGAAGACTGGATTCCAGAAGAAATTCCTTACGGAGGTTGGGGGGCGTTTTTTGGGGATTTGAAAGCAAATCTTCAAAAAATAAATTTACACGGAAAAAGGGCTTCGTCTATCATTAAAGGAATGTTGGAACACTCACGAACGAACTCAGGAACGAAAGAAGCCACCGATATTGCTAAATTGGCCGACGAATACCTAAGATTGAGTTTTCATGGGCTTAGGGCAAAAGACAAAAGTTTTAATGCCAATTTTGAACTCATTGCCGACGAAACCCTGCCCAAAGCAAACATCATTCCCCAAGATATTGGACGAGTTTTGTTAAATTTAATCAATAATGCTTTTTATGCCGTGAACCAACAACGCCAAAATCTTGAAAAAACAACAAACCCTAGCAACGGAGATTTGTATAAGCCATCAGTTTTAGTTTCGATTGAAAAAAACAAGACAAATAAAGCTCATAATCAAGTGGTTATAAAAATTTCAGACAATGGTTCGGGAATGCCCGAGGCGGTAAAAGCCAAAATATTCCAACCGTTTTTTACCACCAAACCCACAGGCCAAGGTACGGGATTGGGGTTAAGTTTGGCCTATGATATTATAACCAAAGGGCATGGCGGAACAGTTGAGTGCGAGAGTATGGAAGGCAACGGCACAACGTTTACCATTAATTTGCCCATTTAGTTTGTACGGACTTATTTTACCGCTAAGACGCAAGGACGGAAAAAGGGAAAGGTTTCTTTGTGTTGAGTCCTTGATAATTTTACAAAATATAGCCTAACACAGAAATTTGTATAAGCATATTGCTTTCGCAAAGGTGTTTGGTGAGCCACCAAACACGGGAAAGACGTCTTGGCATCCTTGCGGTAAAAAAACTAAAATATTGATAGACAACTACTTAAAACTTTCTAAACCTCATTAAATTATGCAAAAAGTCCTCATTTTCACACTTTTTTCACTGTCAGTATTTGCCCAAAAAACACCTGTTGATTTTATTGTTCATCATGCAGTGATTTATACGGCGGATAAAGATTTCAACAAAAAAGAAGCCTTTGCCATAAAAGATGGAAAATTTTTGGCCCTTGGTACAAATGTCCAAATTCAAGGAAAATTCCAAGCAAAGCAGCAATTTGATGCCAAAAATGCTGTGATTTTTCCAGGTTTTTTGGACCCCCACAGTCATTTTGTTGGATTGGGGCAAATGCTAAGTCAATGCGATTTGGTTGGCTCTAGTTCTTATCAAGAAATTATTGAAAGGCTTAAAGTTTTTGCTAAGAATAATCCCCAAAATACATGGATAATTGGCCGTGGCTGGGACCAAAACGATTGGCAAAACAAACAGTTTCCTGATAAAATGTTGCTAGACGAAGCGTTTCCTAATATCCCCGTTTTGCTTACTAGAATCGACGGACACGCTGTTTTGATTAATCAAAAGGCTATCAATTTGGCAAAAATTAGTAATAATAGCAAAATTGATGGGGGAGATGTGGAACTTAAAAATGGCAAACTTACTGGAATTTTGATTGACAATGCCATGGGATTGGTTCGCTACGTTTTGCCGAGAGCCGATGAAACTCAAAAACGAAAAATGATTTTGGCAGCCCAACAAGAGTGTTTTAAATATGGTCTGACGTCAGTTTCTGATGCGGGGCTAAACCAAGACGATATTGATTTGATAGACAAAATGAACAAAGAGCGAATTTTGAAAATAAGAAATTATGTGATGGTTTCGATTGGGATTCAAAATTTAGAAAACTTTGTAAAGAAAGGAATCTATAAAACCGACCAACTCAATGTTCGTTCTTTTAAACTTTATGCTGATGGGGCTTTGGGGTCGAGGGGGGCGTGTTTGTTGCAGCCTTACAGCGATGAACCTAGCAAAACAGGCTTTTTGTTGATGTCTGAAAAAGAATTGGAACGAAATTTAACCGCCATAGCGGCATCTGATTTTCAGGCAAATACGCATTGCATTGGAGATTCGGCAAACCGCTTGGTTTTGGATATTTATGCTAAACTCTTAAAGGGAAAAAACAATCGAAGGTGGCGAATAGAGCATTGTCAGATTGTGTCGGAAAAAGATGTTCCTAAATTTGGAGCATTTTCGATTATTCCTTCTATCCAATCAACGCATGCCACTTCTGATATGTATTGGGCCAAGGAACGCCTTGGTAATCAGCGTATTAAAACGGCATACACCTATCAGGATTTACTAAAACAAAATGGTTTGGTGGCCAACGGCAGCGATTTTCCTGTTGAACAGGTTAATCCGCTACTTGGTTTTTATTCGGCGGTAACTCGCCAAGATGCAGCCAGTTTTCCTGAAAATGGTTTTCAAATCGAAAACGCCCTCAGTCGTGAACAAGCCCTAAAAGCGATGACCATTTGGGCGGCTTATGCCAATTTTGAAGAACAAGAAAAAGGAAGTATTGAGGTAG
>JAYWHL010000070.1:0-4704 GCA_043777715.1 Cytophagaceae bacterium
GAACTTACTACTGCCAAGCGTGCTTCGGCTCAAAACGATTTGATAGCTGGCCCTCAAAAAGATGCAGTCTTTCCTACCACAAAAACAGGCGTGAAGGCAGGGAATCTTACCGCCGCTCAAAAAGATTTGTTATTATTGGCCATAAAACCTTGGGTTGATGAACTAGACGACAAAGCCGCAGCAGCAGTTTTAGCAAAATACAAAGCCGAAATAGACGACACCTACGTATCGTATGTGGGCAGTACAACGATGGGTATTCAAGGCGATTATATTTTGATAGATGGCCCAGGCGTTTGGATAGAGTGGTCTATGCAAGGAGGAGTAATTGTCAGAAATAGCGTACACCCACACGCTGTTTGGAGAGATAGAAAATCAGATTATGGCGGGAATTGAAAAGCCTCCTAACTCCCAGAGGGGGATTCAAAGAGTTGGCAAATGTGTTGCCAACTCTTTTTTTTTTACTCAAAATAAATTTCAAATGAATTTCAAAAAACTACTTTATATACTCATTACACTATTGCCCCTCTCGGGATTGGGGGGCTTTTTGTATGCCCACCCTATGCCCAGTTCGATGGTTGTTTTGAATATCCACGAAAAGAATATCTCGGGAGAAATTAAATTACCATTGGCCGAATTACAATCAGCTATTGGTAGGGGCGTGAACGATAACTCCGCAAAATTGATTGAACGACTGGGCGATACGTTGCGGTTATATTTTTTAAAACACATTCGCCCAAAATCTTTTGAGGGCAAACCTTGGGCGGTTGAATTGGGAGAAATGAAGGTAACCGAAACTCAAAGCCCCTTAACGGGCAATTACAAAGAATTGGTTGTTGATTTTACCATGACCCCACCCCTAAACTATGATTTGCGTAATTTTTATTTTGATTATGACGTAATTCTCCATCAAGTGGCTAGTCATAAAATTTTAGTTTCCATCAAACAAGACTGGCAACAGGGTATTGTTTCAGAAGATAGTTCCTTACATCAGGTGGGCGTTATTGAGTTGGATATTCCCACTGGAAAAATCCCCGTTTTTCAAGTAAGTTTACAACAAGGCAGTGCGTGGGTGGGTTTCAAAAACATGGTTTTATTAGGCATTTTACACATCAAAGAAGGCACAGACCATATCCTTTTTATACTGACCTTATTGCTGGCCATTTCCCTCCCTAAGCCCCAAAACAACTCCCCAGCCCCCAGTAAGAAGATTTTACAAGCATTTTCTTTTAAGGGTTGGGGGAATGTCCTTAAAATTACCCTTGCCTTCACCATCGGGCATTCTCTGACTTTGTTGTTGGGTGCTATTCAATGGTTGAGTTTTCCAACAAAACCCATCGAAGTACTCATTGCCGTTACTATTTTAATATCTGCTTTTCATGCCTTTCGGCCATTATATCCCCAAAAAGAGGTATTCGTGGCGGGAGGTTTTGGCTTGATTCACGGACTGGCTTTTGCCGAAACCCTGACCAACCTTCAACTCTCTACTTATCAAATGGTTTTGAGTATTTTCGGATTTAATATGGGCATAGAATTGATGCAAGTGTTTGTCATTTTGTTGGCCTTCCCGCTATTGATTTTACTTTCAAAAACTCGTTATTATAGCCTCATCAAACAAACAGGGGCTGTTTTAATGATGATTTTAGCCTTGGCTTGGATGATAGAACGAATTGAAGAAAAACCCAATTTTATTACCGAATTACGCTTGTAAGTGCGTGGATATATTAATTAATTAATTTATCCAAAGCCATGCCATGAATATTATTCCCTATTCAAATTCCTAAATTCTTTGGGCGACATTCCTGTATGTTTCTTAAAAAGTTTTGCAAAATAATTCGGGTACTCAAATTTCAATATATATGCAATTTCAGAAACCGAATACGATGTATGTAGCAAATATTTTTGTGCCTCGGTAATAACGTTTTGATGTACTAGTTCAATGGCTGATTTTCCTGCAACAAATCTACAAATACGATTGAGATGCACAGCAGTAATGTTTAGTTCGGTAGCAAAGTCTGGAATACCTTTGGGATATTCGGAACTTCTAATGCTTTGTTGAAATTTGCGAAAATAAGTCAATGAAAGACTATCATTTTTTACTACTTCCCCCTCTTGACCCACCCGATACAGACTTACGAAAATATTAATCAAATACGCCCTCAACATCGCCGACCTTTCCAAGCCTTCACTAAATAATTCTTTTTCCAAAACTTTAATCAAATTCAATATTGATTCAAATGAATTTGTTTCTTCAAAGTGCGTTATAATTTGAGTTTGAGAGAAAGCCTTAAAATTTTTTGAGAATGTCTTAAAAATATCCTCCATAACGCTTGTTGATATCGTTAATATATATCCCTTTACATCAGGCATATAAGTAAGTCCGTGTAAGTGAGTAGGTGGAACTAAAAAAACACAAGGTGCTTTTACTTGATGCTGTTGGGTGTTTTCTTGAATACTAACTTGGCCATTTTCAATAATAAATACCTGAAAAAGAGACGAATGAATATGGGGTTTAATATTCCAGCCAAAGGTTTGGCTACGAGTAGCGATTAATTCTAAAAAAATATACTCGGCAGAATACCTACCGCCAACGTCTCCATAGAGGCCCTCGTAGTTAATGATATTTTTTTGAGCCATTATTTATATTATATGTTCGATTTTTACTTACAAATATAAAATTTGTTTCATACTAACCATAAAAATAATACAGAATTTTGCAGTTAGATTAGTCATTCGATTTTGCATATTTCAAAAAACTCAACCAATGAACCCCAAAAACGTAATTCTTTCGCTGTGTCTATTTTTTCTATGTTCAAACTTTTGCCTAGGACAAAATGCCTCGAACAATAAAAACGAAAAGAAAATTCTTTCTTTCCAAGAAGGGCCACAAAATGTTGTGATTGATGAAGCCAATAAAAAAATCGTTTTTTCAGTACCTCCGTTTATTGATTTAACCAAAATCAAACCTACTATCAAGGTTTCGGAGCGGGCCACCGTTTCGCCAGCATCGGATACAGAACAGGATTTTACAAAACCTTTTATCTACACCGTAAAATCTGCTGATGGGAGTACGGCTACCTACACCGTTATTGCCACAAAAAAAGAAGGAATGGGCATGGGCGAATTACCCCCAAATGGCAGTTTACCCAATCAGGGAATACAACCAATGGGCGGGGTCAAAACGACTATTTCATTGAACTTTGACCCCACAAAATTTACAGTCCAAACCCAAGAATTTCAAGGTAAAGTCCTAATAGTGAGGGCTTTTGAGAGAATAGTTTACGTAACTAACCCCGCCGATATTACGCAAGAAGTAATGAACATTTACGTTCCCGAAGCGTATTTCAACGGTGGTACAATCGATGAATACTCGGCAGCAACTGCACCAATATTTTTTCCGAATAAAGTAGGTGGCTATATGCCTTCCCAACCCGCAAATTTTATCAATACTTCACAAACAGAAAGAGGAGGCGGTGGCACTCCCATCAATGCAGTTATGATGGCTTTATCGAAAGGCTTTGTAGTGGCTTCGGCAGGTACAAGAGGTAGGATTTCGCCAATAGGTAAAGCCCCTGCGGGTATTGTGGATTTGAAGGCCGCCGTTAGATATTTGAAATTGAATGATAAATTAATGCCTGGCGATGCCAACAAAATCATCTCGAACGGTACGAGTGCTGGCGGAGCAATGTCCACATTGTTGGGTGCTACGGGCAACCACCCAGGCTATGAACCCTATCTAAAAGAAATTGGAGCTGCCAACACAACTGACGATATTTTTGCAGTATCGGCTTACTGTCCTATCATCAACCTCGAAAATGCTGATATGGCTTATGAGTGGCAGTTTAATCAGATTCATACTTTCAAAGGTCGGGGTGGAGCAGGAATTTTGAACGATGCCTCAATAAAAGTTTCAAATGAATTAAAAAAAGCATTTCCATTATATTTCAATAGCTTGAATTTGAAGAATAATCGGGGTGAAAATTTAACTTTAGATGAAAAAGGCGAAGGTAATCTTAAAGATTTCATAAAAACCTACCTCATTAACTCTGCCCAAAAAGCCTTGGATTCGGGTATAGACTTATCAAATCATAGTTTCCTGAAAATAGACACCAATGTGCCGAACCGTCCGAAAGTATTATCCCTTGATTTTGAAGCGTATCTTGTGTATATAGAACGTATGAAAACGCCCCCAGCCTTTGATGCTTTAGATATTAAATCGTTTGAAAACAATCTTTTTGGAACTAAAACTATTGAAAATCAGCATTTTACAGCGTTTTCTATGCAAAATTCAACGGCTACAAACCCTACAATGGCAGATAAAAATCAAATAAAAATGATGAATCCGATGAATTACATTGGTAATAAATTAGCCAAAACCTCAAAATACTGGCGGGTACGACATGGTGCCAAAGATAGAGATACAGGCTTTGCCATTCCTTTAATTTTGGCTACTACGCTACAAAACAAAGGCTTCAAAATAGATTTCGCCTTGCCTTGGGACAAACCCCACAGTGGCGATTATGACCTTGAAGAATTGTTTGATTGGATGAAAGAAGTTTGTAAAAAATGAAGACTATTTTTCGGCACGAAATACGCTTGATTCGACTGATAATCAAGCCAACCAATAGGCAAATTTGTGAGATGCGTTTTGGCTTGGCATATTACACTTGTAAACAAATAGCCTGATAATCTGATAGTTATGAATTT
>JAYWHL010000071.1:0-4689 GCA_043777715.1 Cytophagaceae bacterium
CGTTTTCCTTCCGACCAAAAAGGCCAATTATACGTGCCAAGCATCAACTATTTGCTGTGGATGGGCTGTATGGGCGTGGTGCTTTACTTTGAAAAATCATCAGCCATGGAAGCCGCCTACGGTCTGGCCATTACCCTCACGATGTTAATGACCACCATCTTGATGTCGTATTACCTCTATACCCACAAATACGATATGTGGTGGGTGGTGGTGTTTTTGGTAATATATATATCGCTAGAGGGTGCATTTTTGGTGGCCAATCTCCAAAAATTCCATGAAGGCGGCTGGATAACCCTGCTCATTGCCTCAACCATTGCCTTTGTGATGATTGTTTGGTACAGGGCTAATATTATCAAAGCTCAACTTACCGAATACGTAAAACTAGACCAATACATAGAACCCCTCAAAGAACTAAGCGAAGACCAAAGTATTCCCAAATACGCTACGCACCTTATTTTTATGTCGAACGCCTCACGGTCGACCGAAATAGAATCAAAAATTATTTACTCCATCTTTCAAAAACGCCCAAAACGTGCTGATATTTATTGGTTTCTGCACGTGGACAACGTGGACGACCCCTACACGATGGAATATAAAGTGAACGTTGTAGAGCCAGAAGACGTCATAAAAGTAACCTTCAAGCTAGGTTTCAGAATAGAACAACGCATTAACCTCTACTTTAGAAAGGTAATAGAAGACATGGTTTTGAAAAAAGAAGTGGATATTACCAGTAGGTATGAGTCGCTGAATCGTCAGAATGTAATTGGAGATTTTAGGTTTGTGGTTTTGGAAAAATTCCTTTCCTACGAAAATAAATTGCCGTTTTTTGAGCGAATAACGATGGAAGCGTATTTCTTTATCAAGGGCTTTACAAATTCAGAAGACAAATGGTTTGGCCTTGATACCAGTGCCGTTAAGGTAGAGAAAGTACCCCTTATCATCAAACCTGTTGATAATATTTCGCTGAAAAGAGTTTATAATTAATAGCTCAAGAATCGCAAAAACGCTAGGACGCTAAGTAAAATTTATGTCCTAGCGTTTTTGCGTAAATTTTAAGTCGTCAAACATTTTCATTAGCCTAATACTATTTCGGAATGGCTAATCATTTTCAAAAAAAATACCCAACAACATTTTGAGCAATGGAGAAATTAATAAAAAATCAATATTTCAAAACATGGAAATCTTTTTTAGATGTGGATATACAAAAAGAATTTTTAAATATTCAGAATCAAGAACTAGAGCAACATAGCTTTACTTTCTACACCTCGGTTTCTGTTATGTCATCATCAAAAATTGAAGGCGAACAAATGGAAGTAGATAGTTATGTAAAGCATAAAATACTGAATATTGGATACTTGCCCGAACTTACTGAAAAGCCAAACGATCTTTACAAAGCCTACTTATTTGCAAAAGAAAATAAGTTGACCCAAAAGAATTTTTTGCAAGCACATTTACTTATTGCAGCACATTTATTGCCAAAAGCTCAACAAGGTACGATTCGTAAAACAGAAATGTTAGTAATGGAACACAAAACAGGAAGGATACAATATGAAGCAACTCCCTCAATAGACGTAAAAAACAGATACAAGCAATTTTGGAAAGAAATAGAAAGGCTATTAAAGGAAGAATTAAGTATTGAAGAAATTTTTTATTACGCATCATTCATTCATTTGGCATTTGTAAACATCCATCCCTTTGGAGATGGCAATGGTAGAATTTCAAGACTACTTGAAAAATGGTTTTTAGCCGAAAAATTAGGCGAACGGGCGTGGTATGTTCAATCGGAGAAATATTACTATAAAAATGTAGATAGTTATTATAAAAATTTGTCAAGATTAGGTCTATTTTACGAAGGCTTGGATTACGAAAAATCTATTCCTTTTCTACTAATGCTTCCAAAATCATTAACCTTTGACAAATAAGCGGTTTGGGGCAGTAACACGACAGCCTATTTTAGGAAGGGACAATCTTATTTTTGGTCTTTATTATGAACAAATCAATGTTTAATACGTTCAAGAAAATCTCATTTTTCGGAGTTGTTGGGCTTCCTATTCTATTTTTCTGGTATTTGTTTTTCAAGTATGCCCTCGACGCCCCCCTCTGGGACGATTTTGCCTTGATAGACTTTATCCTCAAGATACACGCCCGCACCAATACGCTTGGCCAAAACCTTAGTCTATTTTTTGCCCAACACAACGCCCACCGCATAGTTTACGACCGCTTGATGTTTTATTGTGTTTATGAATTAACAGGTAAAATAAATTTCAAAATCCTAATGTTTATAGGCAATCTTAGCCTCATGGGGATACTTTATTATTTTTATAAATCCCTTTCTGTCAGTCGTTTATCTGCTTGGATTTTTGTTCCAATCCCATTTTTGTTACTTAGCCTACAAGGCCACGAAAACACTTTTTGGGCAATGGCTTCGCTTCAAAACTATGGCGTTTTGTGTTGGGTAATGGCCAGTTTATATTATTTAACCATCAATAAAAAATTAGCTTTATCCATTTTTTTTGCAGTTTTAGCCACCTTTACCAGCGGCAATGGACTCTTTGTTTTTGGGCTTGGAATCTTGGCACTTTGGCTGCAAAATCGCCCCAAACAAACTTTTTTGGCTTGGGGAATAAGTGCCGTGGCGAGTATTTCGCTCTATTTTTGGCAATATTCCAGACTCCCACAAGAGGTTTTAAGTACTAAATTTATCATCAATTTTTTCTCGTTCATGGGGGCTGCTTTTGCCGATGGTTCGGCCAATTATAAAGTACCATTTGTTGTGGGCGTCTTATTGTTTATAAGTATTTTATTGTTGTTTTTGAGTGATTTGAACTTTAAAAAATATGCCTTTGGTCTCAAACAATTACCTGATTATAAGCAGTTTATATATTTATTTATTGGTTTTTTATTTATTTCGGCACTCCTAGTCGCCACCTCCCACAAAGAAGGGCTACCCATCGAAGAAACCCTCGTGAGTCGTTATAAAATATATGCTCATTTATTAATCATTAGTCTTTACATACTCCTTGTATTCAAGCAATTCAAAACTCCAGTTCTCTTTGGAATAGGCTTGGGTTTTGCAATAATTTTTAATAGCTATTCCTTTTTTCAAACCTATCCAACCATGGCTTATAACCGCCGCAATGCCAGTGTGGCTGCCTTTAATCTACAATACAATCGCTCTTGTATTATGGGTATTTCTCACGCCGAAGCCACCAACCAAATTTACAAGAAGTTATCCAACAAAGGGATTTATTCGCTCCCTCAAATCTTGTCGTATCCTTTGATAGATACCACTAAACTCATAGCCCTCAACATCACAACCCTCAACCAAAAATTACCCTATTATATGCCCCTAGTCAAGACATTAAGTATTGAAAATCAAGACTTTATCGTTTCGGAGGAGAATACTGAAAATGGCCCTTATCTTGTGCTAAGGTCTGATAAAAACCTCTATTTGTTTAACCCCCACTATAACCAAAACGGCAAGAAGGCTTTTGCCACATCAGGTCAGTTTTATCGGAAGGGTTTTGGGTTTGAAGTCCACGAACCCTTGCTTCCCGCCAGTCGGTATGAAGTAATGACCATGGTGGTTGAAGATGGTAAAAGTACTGTTTATCCAAGTGGTAAATGGGTTGATATTTTTTGAAATATTGCTAATTTTCTGCCCTTTTCCGTGGTTGGTGGCTCACCAACCACCTTTGCGAAAGGAATATTCTTAGACAAATCTTTGTGTTATGCTATATTTTGTAAAATTGTCTAGCACTCAATACAGTGTTTATAAGTTATTTTAATCGTAGATTACTTTCTGATACTTTGCCTCGGAGAGGCACAACCTTTGTAGAAAAATATAATACGCCCCTCTTCGGGCTTCGGAGAAGCCTAACCTAGCAAACGTTACGCTTCTCCGAAGCGAAATAACAGGGTTTTTGACGTTTTTTACTACAAAGGTCAAGCCTCTCCGAGGCAAAAATATAGCAAAGCCAAAACTTCAAGCCCCTATTCGAAATTAGCTATTCCAATTACCTGAGACTTCTTTACGTATTATGTTGCCAAAAAAAATCCAAAAAACTTATTAAACTCTGTATTCAAGATAAACCAAAAAAGTTGTCTGTTATGCCCCAACCAATAAAAGTTTATCCACACATTCCGACATTTGCCGAACGGTTTTTAATTTGTCTAGTTGTTCGTCAGGGATATTAACACCAAAGAAAGTTTCGATGCTTACGACCATCTCAAGAAATTCGAGCGAGTTGAGACCCAAGTCTTTGTAAAAATATTTGTTGGGTTGCACAGCAAGCGGATTCACAAAAAAATTCTTGGTTAGTACTTTGGTCAATTGTTCATCAATAATATTCATGGAATTTGTATTTTAAAATTGGTTGATGTCGATAAAACGCACCAAAAGCATTTTTAGTTTATTGGATATAGGATTTTTTTTATTTACTGTTCTTTGTTTTTCAAAATAAATGTATCAAAATTAGCCTACTGAAAATGCTTTTTTGATAAACCCATTCAAAAATTTGACCATAATTTGATTAAATTGCTATTCAAAATTTTGCCAAAATGAATCTAAAACAGCACTTACAAGAACTCAAACGCTTTCAGGTAGAGCGGCTCATTTTTTTTACAGATGCCCTTTTTGCCATTGCCATTACCTTGCTTATTATCGAAATAAAAGTACCAATATTACGT
>JAYWHL010000072.1:0-4685 GCA_043777715.1 Cytophagaceae bacterium
CAACCAACCACATCAAGACGGAATACAGTTTTTTATCGACCAACGTCTTAGGCCACAGGCAGGTTTGGCACTCTACGAAGAACGCCTCAATAGCAGCATTTACAATCAATTTTTAAATTTATTTGGAAAACTTCCTAACTTAATTCCCAACGAAAAACCTGCTTTATTACACGGCGATTTATGGCAAGGCAATATTCTTAGCACTGCCAAGGGCTTACCTTGTTTGATAGACCCAGCCGTTTCGTATAGCCTCAGAGAAGCAGAATTGGCCTTTACAACGCTTCTGGGTCGCTTTGAGCCATCGTTTTATGATGCCTATCAAGAAGCATGGCCAACAATGCCCTCCTTTGAAGACCGAGCCTCTATTTATAATCTTTATCCCCTGCTCGTACATTTAAATATGTTTGGACAGAGCTATTTATCTGCCATACAAAAAACATTGAATAGGTTTGTTTGAGGTAACTCCTTCTAATTTGAGAAGAACGTGATGTCGTCCGTATGGTGGTTGTAGCGTAGCTTTTATCCAACACTTATGTTCAAGTTTGCAAGTTCTACTTGAAATTTCACTTTTGCCTTTAATGCAGAAAAGACTCTCATTAAAGTATCTATGGTTACGTTGCTGGCGTTGCTTTCCAATCTTGAAATTTGTGCTTTTTGAACACCAATAAGATTTCCCAATTCTTCTTGTGTCAAATTGCGTTCCTTTCTCGTCTGTTTGATAGCTTTTCCTATTAAATCCATTTGAAGTTCGTACTCAAATATGTCACGGTCCGTAGTTCCTACTTTACCAATTAGTTTATCTTGAACGTAGTCTAATGTATATGCTTTCATTTTTTAATTATTTTTAATGTTGCCTTCTCCTCAAAATATTCTGTTCGTATTTGTTTAGCGATAAATAATTCGTTATCAGGCACTTTACTTCTTTTTTTAATGAATCCATGAGTCGAAACGACCAAAGTATGTTCCTTGTCAGTTTTGTCCCAAAAGGCAAGCAGTCGATATTGAAGTCCTTGATAAAGCGTTCTAAATTCCCAAATATCATCTTTTAATTTTTTAAAAAGTTCTGGGTCTCTTTCAGTTTGTGATTTACGGATATTATAAAGTATTTTTTCGCTGTGTTTTTTGTCGAGGTTAGCCAAAAAATCAAAAACCTCATCTAGTAACAAAATTTCAAAAAGTTCGCTCATTGGATAAATTGTAAATTGACCTAGCAAATTTAGCGAATGTTTCGCTTTAACGAAACATTTTTACGAATTTTTAATTGTAGAGTTGGTTCTCATGCAATGACCCATAACTTTCAAATAGCTGTTCATGTGTCCAGCCACTGGCCAAACGTCCTAGTATCAACGCCACCGACAATCTGGTTCCTCGGATAGATGGTTTTCCGTCTAATATACCCGAATCGGTTATAATTATTTCTTTCCAAGAGTTCATAAATATTATTTTTTCATAAATATACTAAGTTTTGGAAAACATCTACACAATCTCTATCTTTTGAGAATCTAGTAAACTACTGCCACAGAAAATAGAGGTAAATAGAAAAATGACTAACTTGCGGTGTTTTTGAAAGCCCCTTCTAATCAAAATGAGCCGTAATTTCCTATCCCTATTCTTCTGTTTGTTAAGTTGTAGTGTTCAAAGCCCTAAAACTATACTTGCCTCGCCCTATCCAAAACGTGAGCTAAGGGCTGTTTGGATTGCCACGGTCGATAATATTGACTGGCCTTCTAAAAAGGGATTGTCCTCGCCTGAGCAACAACAAGAATTTACCAAAATTTTGGACAGTCATCAAAAAACAGGTCTTAATGCCGTTTTCGTACAGGTGCGTGACGCCGCCGATGCCTATTATGCCAAAGGCCAAGAGCCTTGGAGCGAGTGGCTCACGGGCGAACAAGGCAAAGCCCCAGAGCCTTTTTATGACCCCCTTGATTTTATGATTGACGAAAGCCACAAGCGTGGCCTAGAGTTTCATGCTTGGTTAAATCTCAACAGAGCGGTTTTTAAAACAGCAACCAGCATAACCCCAACCCATATTTCCAAAACCAAACCAGAGTGGATTTTAACGTATGACGGTCAGAAATTATTGAACTTTGGTATTCCCGAAGTACGAGATTATATCACCGAAATCGTTGTGAATATTGTAAAAAACTATGACGTGGACGGTATTCATTTCGACGATTACTTTTATCCTTATGCTGCGGCTGGACAAACCCTCCGAGACGATACCTCGTTTGAGCTATACCCAAATGGTTTTAAAAACATAGAAGACTGGCGACGAAACAATACCGACCTACTGATAAAACAAATAGCAGATGGTATAAAAGCTCAAAAAAACTACGTTAAATTTGGAATAAGCCCCTTTGGCGTTTGGCGAAACAAAAGAGAAGACCAAGGCGGTTCTGATACCTTTGGGCATAACTCGTCTTATGACAATCTTTTTGCAGATACTCGCAAGTGGGTAAAGTTAGGTTGGATAGATTACATCGCCCCGCAGGTATATTTCAACGAAGGCCACAAACTTATTCCTTATAAAAACCTAGTGGGTTGGTGGGCAAAAAACGCCTTTGGCCGACATCTTTATATTGGCCAAGCGGCCTACCGAGTGTTGGGCGATGTGAAAAAAGGAGGCTGGGGCGACTCCCTAGAAATGCCTAATCAATTGACTTATAACAGAAGTCTGGCTGCCATAAACGGAAGTATTTTCTTTAGCTCGAAGTCCATTACCTCCAATCCCAAAAGTATGCAAGAGTTACTAAAAACCAAGTTTTATAAATATCCCGCCTTAGTACCTGCCATGCCTTGGAAAGACAAAATTCCGCCTTTTTCGCCTATTAATTTAGAGGCAAATATCAACGAAACAGGTGCTGTGGTTTTGACTTGGGAACCACCCTACCCCGCCACCGATGGCGAGCGTGCTAGTTATTATGTGGTGTATCGTTTTGAAAAATCAGATAACATTAGCCTAGAACACCCAGAACACATCTTGACACTAACTCGCAACACCAATTTTACAGATTTGGAGGCTTTGCCCAACAAAAAATATTTGTATATCATAACGTCAGTGGACAGGCTACACAACGAAAGCATGGCCAGCCGAGAAGTAAAGGTGAAAACGGGGAGTTGAGGGAGTAATAACTACGACTTTAAAGCATTCATTCTAAAACCAATAACGTTAAGGGTGTTTACTAGATTTAGAATCGACAACAATATAGGTATGAGTCAGAAAAAACGAGTAGCAGAAGCCATTAAAAACGTTGTTTCAACGATGATGGACAGGGTTATGAGCAATGTACTCATAAAAGACCCATTTATAAAAGAAGCCCACCATTCTGCAAAACCACTATATGCGGCATTAGTACCTGACGAAATTTTTAAAGGCTCACATTTTGAAAGAAGATTTGTAACTCCCTTTGGTGGAGTTTGGGAAAAATTAGCACAAGTTGTCGCCATTGAAGCACATGGAAATTGTACATTAGGGCATAGTGTAAATGGAACGATTGGAAGTGAAAGTTTGAGAAGAATTCAAGAAGTTTTAAATAGACTTGAACATAATCCAAAAGGCGAACGGAAAGTAAAACCAAATTGGAAAGAAGAACTTAATTACATACTTAAAGGTGGTGGAAAACCGATTCCTGTAAGTGTAACTTGTGACATTTTTATTCACAACGAAGACACTAACATAAAATATGCTTTTGAAATAAAAGCACCATTGCCAAACAGCGACCAAACTAAAGTAAGCAAAGAAAAAATGCTCAAACTTTTGGCAATGTATCCAAAGCAAGTTGATTATGCTTACTATGCACTTGCTTATAATCCTTATGGCAAAAAAGAAGACTACAAGTGGACGTTCCCGATGCGTTGGTTCAATATGCAGGAAGACGAATCGGTTTTAATTGGTAATGAATTTTGGGATTTAATTGGTGGCGAAGGAACTTATAAAACTTTCATTTCGGAAGTAAACAAACTCGGAAAAGAATATAGAGAACGCATTTATAAGGAGTTTCTGGAAATAGAACCACCACAAAACTTTAACGATTCACCACTTAAATAGGCAAAAATGGAAAAAGCAAACGGGACGGTACGCCTCAGCAGGCAACCTGCATTTACATTTATTGACCTGTTTTCGGGCATAGGTGGTTTCAGAATGGCTCTTGAAAACAACGGTGGCGAATGCTTACATTTTAGCGAAATAAGTTCAGACGCAATAAATACCTATTGTACTAACTCAAACGAACCTATCGAAAAAAACTTGGGTGACGTCACTAAAATTAAGGAATTACCACAACATAATCTTTTGACAGCAGGAGTACCTTGCCAAAGTTGGTCGATTGCAGGTAGAAATTTAGGTTTTGATGACGATAGAGGACAATTATGGAACGACACTATATTTTTGTTAAATCAATCAAAACCTGATGTTTTTATCTTTGAAAATGTAAAAGGATTAGTTGATCCAAGGAACAAAAAAGCGTTATCGTATATTTTAGAACGCATTACAGAAGCAGGATATACTGCAAATTATTACGTTTTAAACTCATTTGATTATGGCGTGCCACAAAATAGAATTAGAATTTATATTGTAGGTTTTCGAAATTCAGCATTTGCAGATAAATTTAGACTGCCAAAGCCATTAGAAAAAAAAATAAAATTAGCCGACATATTATTTGATTTTGATGAAGTAATTCGAG
>JAYWHL010000073.1:0-4657 GCA_043777715.1 Cytophagaceae bacterium
GTCAGGAAATAAGGTTGGGGTTCAGATGGGATATGAATGGAAAGTTACGGATAAGTTTTACCTCATGGGCGATTTTATTTCGGGAAACAACGAGTCGGCGGTGGTGGTGCCGGGCCTGATGTATAATGTAAGCAACCGAGTACAGCTATGTTTGGGATATATGCTGCCCAACCCCAACACACAAAAAAACCAAGCCGTAGTTTTTGAGTTTAACTGGTATGGCTGGAACTACAAAGGAGGGCATTAAACCAAGCCATTTCTCTTGGCTTTTTAATCAAAATACAATGGTAAACAGTAAGAAAATTTTGGTCGTTGAAGACGAGACAAAAGTAGCAACCTTTATCAAAAAGGGACTTCAAACACAGATGTTCGAGGCCGAAATAGCCGCCGACGGAGCCGAAGCCAAAAGGCTTTATGATTCGGGGAAATTCGACCTCGTTATCTTGGATTTGAACCTACCCGACATGAGTGGCCTAGCCATTTGCGAGTATATACGCACTCAAAATGCAAAAGTACCGATATTGATGCTAACTGCCTTGGGTACAGTGGCCGACAAGCTATCGGGTTTTGAAGTAGGCACAGACGATTATATGGTAAAACCCTTTGATTTTATGGAACTTTTAGTACGTGTAAAAGCCCTCTTGAAACGCACAGAAACCGCCCAACAACCCATAGAAAAACTACAAGTGGCTGATTTAGAGCTAGATTTAGACGAAAAAGTTGCCCGCCGTGGTGGCCTTGTTTTCGACCTCACCGCCCGTGAATTTAGCCTCTTAGAATACCTGATGCGAAACAAAGGGCGGGTAATCTCAAAGGTAGATATTGCAGAAAAAGTTTGGGATATTAATTTTGATACAGGTACAAATTTTGTAGAAGTTTATATCAATTATTTGAGAAACAAGGTGGACAAAGCCTTTCCCAACAAACTAATCCATACCGTTGTGGGCATGGGCTATATGCTGAAAAATAAGTGAAAAAAGAGTATTTTTGTGGTCAATACTTACCCCAAATTGACGAATGACCGAATTATCAAATTATACTGAAACCATAAAAAATCTGAAATCCGCTATTTTGAGTAGTAGATACAGAGCTGCCGTATTAGTAAATCAAGAAATGTTATCTCTATACTTTTCGGTTGGGAAGCTCATTTCGGAGAAAACTAAAAAAGAAAAATGGGGGACAAATATTTTGGAACACCTTTCACAAGATTTACAAAATGAGTTGCCTGGATTAAAAGGTTTTGGGGCAACGAATTTGAAACGAATGAGATTGTTTTATGATGAATGGGTCTCTCTAATTCAAATTAACACAAACAATAAAAATTTAGTCCAATTAACTGAAAATGAGAAGATTATAATTCGTCCGTCAGTAACGGACGAATTACAAATCCTATTTTTACAGGTTAGTTTTACACATCACTATGAATTATTGATTAAAACCAAAACCCTCGAAGAGCGTATTTTTTATATTCAAAAAATTACTCAAAACCATTGGTCTGTTGATAGCCTTTTTCCGTGGTTTGTGTACCACGGGACCGCCTAGGTAAAACACCCTTGCGAAAGCAATGTGCTAATTATAACTACCTGTTTGGTAGATGGTTATATACAATTTACATTCTTCACTATTTCGGCCTGTCGGGGGACTAGGCCGAGGATTAGGCACATAGGCCAAGGAAAAGAGTGAGTTTAAGGCGAGGGTTTAAGACTTTATACATCAGTAACCACATCAAAACCTTTGAAACTACCAACTATAGCAAGCCCCGTAATTTTTTGAGCAATACCTTTTCTTTTGATTTTCCCAGCAATCTGATTAAGCGTAGATCCACTCCCAATGGCATCGTCAATCAATAATATGTGTTTATATTTCACGGTCTCATTGATTGCAAATGTATTTTCTGCGTTGCTTATTCTTTCGTCCAACTTATTGAGCGATTTTTGCGGAACGGGAATAATTCCAGATATTTTTTGAATACTAACCTTTGGCAAATCAATTTTTAAATGCGTTTCCATGTATTTCATCAACTGCACCTCTCTTCTTATTGTAGGAGGTACGAATCCAACTGCATCGAAATTTTTGCCAAGCAACAGTTTGTTCAATTTAGGTTTAAGTTGTGCCAACAACAGCTTCATTAAAAATTTATTTTGTCCTTGTTTTGCATAATGCAACATGGTTCCTAATTGAGTTTTACCAAATCGTTCAATGGCATAAAAATCTAAATAATACACCTCGTCCAAAAATATCTCATCATAGCCAGCTGTATTCATCAATTTTTCTTTACCATTTATAATACCCATTTTGTCATAGTAATCCTTATACTTTTCTTTGGTTTTTATAAATTCATCTATTGTTTTTTCAAGCGGCAGTTTACGTTGTTTACACCACCTTTCAAAGCCGTCCAAACCTTCCATCATTACGCCAATTTCTGAAATCAAAAGAAAATTGTCATTCAGGAAACTTTGTTTTTCCAAACTAATTTCGGTTTTATCTATTCGATTTTCATTTTTTGGGGTATTTAACCTATATATTGTTGTGGGAGTGCGGCCAAATTTTGTAATTAGATTTTGTTCCAACAACTGTAATAAGGCTATGTGAATGGCTTGTTTTGAAACTTCCAAAATATCAACCATTTCTTTAACTGCCAAATCTCCTTTTTCAGTTAGTTCGATTATTATTCTTTCTTTTATTTTCATTTTTTTAGTATTTACTATTAAAAGTCAAAGATAAATAATTTAAGATTACTTTATAATTTTTTTTACTATTGACTATCAATAGTAAATAGTATAGTATTTCACAAAACACCCTTGCGAAAGCAATGTGCTAATTATAACTACCTGTTTGGTAGATGTTTATAAACAATTTAAATTCTTCATTATTTCGGTTTGTCGGGGGACTAGGCCGAGGATTAGGCACATAGGCCAAGGAAAATATTGGGGGAAGCATTTTTTGCCTTGTCGATTGTGTTTTTGGGAAAGGGTTTCTTACTGAAAACAAAGCATTTTTTTAGGCTTTGGTGGCGGTGGTTATTACTTAAATTACGTTAAAAAAATCGTCACTTACGGTTTAAAATAATCAAGAATTATGAACGTTTACGTCTTTAAAACTTCTCTAAAAAAACGAGATGTTAAAATTGTGAAGCCCTTTTTAGATGATACTTTTCCAAATGCTCAGTGGAATTTTGATTTTGATGATTGTGATAGGATTTTGCGAATTGAAAGCGATAAAGATGTTGCTGATTTAGTTTGTGATTGTATTGGTAAATTGGGTTTTTTGTGTGCTGAATTGTGATAGAAAAGATTCTAAGAAAAAAACGCCCTCCTTTGAAATGTCCACTTCATGCTTTGATTTGTGTACCTAAGACCCTCAAAAACCACTATACCTTTGCATCATCAAAATAAAACAAAAACATTTAATCGTGGTGAAGAACCACAAATAAGAAGATGAAAATAGCAATTTTAGGAACAGGAAACGTAGGTCAAACATTCGCAGCAAAATTTGTAGAATTAGGGCATGAAGTAATCTTGGGAACAAGAAACGTAGAGGCAACATTGGCTCGCAAAGCCACGGATAATTATGGTAGTTTACCTTTCGCTGAATGGCACGCAACAAACCAAAAAGTGCAATTAGGGACTTTCGCAGAAACGGCAGCTTTTGGCGAAATCGTATTGAACGTTTTGCAAGGTGGCGTAACGATAAGTACCTTAAAATCAATCCCAGCTAATAGTTTTGATGGTAAAATAATCATTGATGTTTCTAATCCATTAGATTTCAGCAAAGGTTTTCCTCCAACTTTATCAGAAGGTTTAAACAACGATAATTCATTGGGAGAAGAAATCCAGAAGACCCTTCCAAACGCCAAAGTAGTAAAAACGTTGAATACCATGTACTCAGGGCTGATGATTAATCCACGTGCATTGGGCGAAGATAGTTCAGTTTTTATAAGTGGAAACGATGTTGATGCCAAAGCACAGGTAAAGGCAATTTTAGCCTCATTTGGCTGGAAAGATTCAGAAATTTTAGATTTGGGAGACATCACAACCGCCCGTGGAACAGAAGGCATTTTACCACTTTGGTTAAGAATCTTTGGAGCTACCCAAAACGGGTTTTTTAATCTTAAAGTGGCAACTGGTAAGTAATTTCAAAAAGTAAAAAACAAATAGGCCATAAATCCGTCAATGCTATTGATAGGTTTGTGGCCTATTTGTGTCTAAGATTTTATCAACGTTACAACCCAGATTATATCAATTCCTAAACAAAATTACTATTCATAAAAACCCTCTGATTTAGTGTTTGCCCCAAAAGCACGAAAAAATATTTTTGCTCGTTTTGATAATACCGCTCTACATTTGTATTGAAACTTTTATCAAACCACAGAATTATTTATTATGCAAGATTTGTTTTTTTGGAAAAACTGGATTAAACCTTCAAAATACCTCTACCTACTTTCGCTTATATTGCTGACAATCAGCTTTTTATATGCTGCCATTGCTTATTTTTTTGATATAAATGGGAGCCTCGCTTGGGGCATACTCAGCGAAATAAATACTGTGGTTGTGGGCTTAGACAAGTTTCAAAACACCCAACTCAACGTACCCGCCTTTGTCGTTTCCGAACAGTTTGTGGCATCGCCCATGCAAACGTCTCCTTTTATCGTATGGGC
>JAYWHL010000074.1:0-4637 GCA_043777715.1 Cytophagaceae bacterium
TCGGGTAGTATTCAAAACCATACTTTGGGCGTACAGGGCGGAGACGAAAAAACTCAATTTTATATTTCTGCTGGATATTTCAAGGACAACGGAATTTCGCCAGGCTTAGATTTTTCTCGCAATACTTTGCGTGTAAATATTGACCACCAAATTAGCAAGACTTTTAAAGTGGGTCTTTCTTCTTACGGAATGTTCTCTGTTCGTAATGGTGCAAACTGGAATCCTTACCAGTTCGCTTTACAGCAAAATCCACTCGGAACGCCTTATCAATATACACCTGGCACTGGCACTTTTGGTAGTGGAGGTACTTATGATACCAATACGCTTGTTTTTTCGCAAACTAACGATGCACTTTTGACTAATCCTTTGTATGAATTAAAAGAAGGGGCTCAAGTAGATGAGGCAAAAAAATATCGCCTTTTGAATAGCTTTTATTTACAAGCCAAAATTATAGACGGTTTAACTTACAGGGTTAATTTTGGTCCTGATTTACAGGTTCAGAGAGCAGGACGCTTTATTGGTTCATTGACCAATGCCAACAAAGGCGGAAACAATTTTGCTTCTACTGATAATCGTACTGGTTTTAACTGGACTTTGGAGAATATTGTAAATTATGAAAAGAAATTTGGCAAACATAATTTTGCTTTAACAGCTTTGCACTCTATTCAAAAAGATAAGTTTGAACTTTACGGTTCAAGTGGGCAAGGTATTCCTGTTGAAAAACAATCCTTTTTCAATGTGGGAGCGGCTGCGGTGCCAGGTATCGCCCAATCGAACTTGGTTGAGTGGACTTTGAACTCTTATATGGGACGTATCAACTACGACTATGATGATAAATACTTACTTACAGCCACAATTCGCCGTGATGGTTCGAGCCGTTTTGGTGAAAATACCAAATATGGTAATTTTCCTGGCGTAGCTGTGGGTTGGAATATTCACAATGAAGATTTTATGAAAAGCGGTAACACGCCTTGGATAGACGAATTAAAACTCCGTGCCAGTTGGGGTTCGGTAGGTAATCAGGCCGTTGCTCCTTATCAAACACAAGGACTCCTGAACCGTACCGTCTATGCTTGGAATACCTCGGCTGCTTATGGATACCGCCCAAGTACGATAGGTAACCCAGATATGCGTTGGGAAGGCTCAACAACCAAAAATGTTGGTTTAGACTTTTCTCTTTTGGGTGGCCGAATTGGAGGTTCAATTGAGTGGTATAAAGTAAATACTACTGCCTTGTTATTGGCCGACCAGTTGCCTACCTCTACGGGTTTTAATGCGGTTACTCGTAACGTAGGGGAGACGCAAAACTCTGGTTTTGAGGCAACCATCAGTACGGTAAATGTAAACAATGGCGGTTTTAAGTGGACATGGGACATTGCCTTTACTAAAAACAAAGAAGAAATTATCTCTTTGTATAACGGGGCAGTTGATGACGTAGGTAACAAATGGTTTATCGGACAACCGCTTACTGCCTTCTTCGACTGGACAAAAGATGGTATTTGGCAGTTAGGCCAAGAAAGCGATGCTGCGAAGTATGGTAGCCGTGTAGGCCAAATTCACGTTACAGATAAAAATGCCGATGGTAAAATTGACGGTAACGACCGATATATTCTCGGTTCAGAAGTACCAAAATGGTCGGGCAGTTTAACTAACCGCTTTACCTACAAAGGTTTTGATTTATCTATCATGGTGTATGCACGTATCGGCCAAACAATTTTGAGTGGTTTCCACCAAAACAATAATCAATTGGCAGGTCGTTATCAACAAATTAAAGTAGATTATTGGACACCTCTGAACCCTACCAACGAGTTCCCTCGCCCTAACAAAGACCAAGAGTTTCCTGTTAAAAACGAAACTTTGATATACTTTGACGGTTCTTTTGTGAAAATTCGTAACATCAACTTTGGTTATACTTTCTCTAATGCTGCTTGCAAAAAAATAGGGTGTGAATCGCTTCGCCTTTTTGCCAGTATTCAACAACCAAAAATATGGGCATCTTTTATCAGCAAATACAATGGTGTAGATCCTGAAGTAAACGAGTCTAGTAGCGTAAGTAGTGGTATTACCCCTGCTACCAAGACAATTACCGCTGGTTTAAATATCCGATTCTAATGGTTTGAACCCTCACAAGGATTCATAGACTACTCAAATATTAAAAAATTTAATTATTAAAAAAATGAAATTTAACATAAAAAAAACAATCACTCTTGCCACTTCCTTACTCTTCATGATGGTGAGTCAGTCGTGTGAAGATGTGCTAAAAGAAGATGTGATTTCGAATATCGGTAGCGACTACCTCAACACCGCTGCTGGGTGGAACGCCGCTGTAAACTCCTCTTATTCAACACTTCGTGAATATTACGGTTCGCAACAAGGTCTAACCTTTACCGAATATGGTACTGATATTTATGCTACTGGTGCTGATGGAGGCTACAAAGGTTTTCATTTTTATGATAGCCAATTGAACTCAACAGTAGATTGGGTGGCAGGTGTTTGGGACGCACTTTATGCGGGTATCAACAACTGTAATGCCGTAATCGACCGAGCAAAAAATATTACAGGCGTTACAGATGCAGTAAAAAACCAACGTGTGGCCGAATGTAGAGCCTTGCGAGGTTGGTATTATTTCTTGCTTTATATGCACTGGGGAGGCGTAGATTTACGACTGTCCGAAACACTTATTCCCTCGAAAATAACTACAAGAGCCACCGATAAGGCAATGTACGATGCCATCATCGCTGACCTTGAAGCGGCTCTCCCTGCCCTAGAAGCCAAAAGAGCTGCTTCTGATTATGGCCGATTGACTAAACCTGCCGTTGAGCATCTCTTGGGTTATGTGTATTTAACTCGTGGTAATTCAACCTCAAAAGGTGCTGATGATAACAACAAAGCCATTACGTATCTTACAGATGTGGTTAATGGAGGTTATGGCTTTACACTTTTGCCAGATTATGCTAGTGTATTCGACGAAAACGCCCAAAATCATAACGAAGTAGTTTGGTCAGTACAATACACCTCTGACCCCGCCACTAACGTTTTGGTGCAAAATAACAGTGGAAATACAGGGGGTAATAACCTACACCTTTTCTTTGGAATGCAGTACGACGTGCAGTCGGGAATGCAACGAGATGTGTTTTATGGTCGCCCGTTCAAACGCATTCGTCCAACTCAGTATCTGATTGAAAAGGTATTTGCTGATAAAACCAATGACTCTCGTTTCAAAAAATCGTTTCGTGATACTTGGCTTTCTAACAAAGCAGGTTCTTATGCCTCTTTTGGCCTAGATGACTCAAAGGCAGGTTCGCTCACATTTAAGGCGGGCGACACTACGATGTTTATCTCGCCAGTTGATATTCCTAAAGACGTTCGTGCCAAAAAACCATATCAAGTTATTGTGCCAAATTTCACAAAGTCGGGCTTATATTTTAATGAAGCTATTTTCTTTACATTGACCAAGTTTTTCGACACAAAACGCCCAGACCTAACCTATACGCATGGTAGCCGAGATTTTTATGTAGCTCGCTTGGCCGATACATACTTGCTTTTGGCAGAGGCACAATTATTGGCAGGCAAGCGTGCAGAAGCATTAGCCAATGTAAATAGAGTTCGTCAGCGTGCTGCTTTTGCTGGCAAATCCGCAGCCATGGCAATTACAGACGCAGAATTAAGTATGGATTTTATTATGGAAGAGCGTGCCAGAGAACTAGCAGGAGAGCAAATTCGTTGGCTCGACTTAAAGCGTTGGGGTAAGTTGGTAGAGCGTGTAAAACTTTATAACGCTCAAGCGGCGGGTAATATCAAGGATTTCCACAATTTCCGCCCAATTCCACAATCACAGATAGACCGCTCCGAGGGAGGTAATGCCAGTTTCCCACAAAATACAGGCTATTAATTGTTGATATTTATTACAAAAAAATCCTTTACTCAATAGTGAAGGATTTTTTTGTAGTAAGCAGATTTTGGCGATTAGCTTAAAACCATTAGCTTGAAGTAAAGGGTGTTATGCCTTATAAAATGTCGATTATTTTTTGCAACGTAAACGTTACAGCATCAATAAATCTAAACTTAAAAGGCAGTAAATTACTTATAAGAACCTGAATTTCAAATTTTTGTATTCTTTGTTTCTTTGTGGTTTACTTTGTATTAGTACTTACTTAAATTGTTAAAACTTTAATTCAAAAATATGAACATAAACAGACGAGAATTTATTCAAGAAGCAAGTATTTTAACTGCGTTTACGTCTTTTTTCGTACAAGATACTTTGGCCAAAAAATCAAATATCAAATTGGCTTATTCGGCCATCACTTGGGGTGGCAAAGACGACCAAGCCATCAAAGATATTGCCTCGCTAGGTTTTGAAGGCATACAATTAAGGGCAAATACTTTTAAGCCTTTTGGCGGTAAACCCGCCGAACTTAAAGCACTTATAAACCAAGCAAATCTTAAATTAGCCATGTTTAGCAGTGGCAATGTAGAGGTAGAACCCTCCAAAGAGCAAAGCACGATTGATACCCACGTGGCCCATGCCAGTTTTGTGAAAGCCTTGGGAGGGTCGGCAATTCAGATGACAAATTCTTTGCGGAAAGATAACATTGCCCCAACCACCGACCAGTTAAAAAGATTAGCCGAAGTGATGA